>CALUTX010000059.1 GCA_944323815.1 uncultured Parabacteroides sp.
CCTTCAGAGACCATAAGGTCGCGAAGTGTGACCAACTCTTCGGTAAGAACTCCGAATTTATGCTGGATTTTTTCTCCGTTAGTACACAGAATACAGCAAAAAACACTATCTTTGTATACGTCAAGACCACAGACTATCTTCATAGAAGTTTTTTTTATTGGGACACCAAGCCCGTTGGACATATGAGGATAGGTAAATCCTATGACCTCGTTTTTACCACAAAGATAGGCGCGGTCTTGACTTTCTTATTTACCGGGCGTAAAAAATCTGTTTTTTATATACCTTTGTGCAAATTACAAATGAATGGACAAGAAGGCGAAACGAAATGAAACCGGAAAAGAGGGAGAAGCACAAGCACGCCTCTTTTTGGAGAAGCAAGGGTATCAAGTTTTGCACACCAACTGGCATTGGCATCACTATGAGCTGGATATTGTAGCTGCCTACGCGGGCGAGCTGGTAGTTGTGGAAGTAAAAACGCGCTCAGACGATTATCTGTTGGCTCCGGAAGCAGCTGTCGATCGTGCCAAGATGCGCCGTATCGTTTCGGCAGCCGATGCGTACGTCCGGCTTTTCAACCTTTCTTTGCCCGTCCGTTTTGATATTGTCACAGTAGTGAAGCAAGGGGAAACATACGAGGTGGAACATATCGAAGATGCTTTTTATGCCCCTTGCCGTTAAAATGGAAAAATTATGAATATAGAGGAAGTCCGGGAATATTGTCTTTCCCTGAAGAATGCAACTGAATGCTTGCCTTTTGATGACGTGAACTTGGTCTTTAAAGTGGAAGGGAAGATGTTCTTGCTTTTGCCGTTGGATGCCGATGAACCGTATGTGGCAGTGAAGTGCAGCACTGATTATACGGAAGAGTTGCGTGACTGTTACGCGGCGGTTGAGGGAGCATATCATTTTAATAAGAAATATTGGAATATGATTTATCTCGAACGGGATATGCCTGACGACGAGATTCGCCGCTGGATTCATCATTCTTATCAGGAAGTCATTGCCAAGTTGGCTAAAAAAGTGAGGGAGAATTATGCAAATGAATAAAGAAGACGTCCCGCCAATCATCCGTTTAGACGAAACAGACTCCACAAACCGATACATGCAGCAACTGCTTGCCGAACGCACATTGCCCGAAGGCAGTTTGGTAGTTGCCGATTTCCAGACAGCCGGTAAAGGACAGGTCGGCAATTCATGGGAAGCTGAGCGAGGGGCTAATTTACTTTTCAGTCTGTTGCTTCGTCCCGACTTTCTTCCTGCCAACCGGCAGTTTCTTATTTCCCAAATCGCTTCCTTGAGCGTGAAGGAAACATTAGAGACATACACCGACTCCATCCGCGTCAAATGGCCGAACGATGTCTATTGGAAAGACCGCAAGATTTGCGGCATGTTGATAGAGAACGATTTGACAGGTGCCTATTTGCATACCTCCGTCATCGGCATCGGCCTGAACGTCAACCAGCAATGTTTCCGAAGCGATGCCCCCAATCCTGTTTCACTTGCACAGATTACCGGGCAGCCACACGATCGGGAAAAGGTGTTGCAACGTTTCCTGCGCACCTTCTTCGCCTATTACATCCGTCTGCTTCAGGAAGACGAGGCCGCCATCCGGCAAACGTACAGAGAAGCATTGTATCACGGCGACGGCTATTATCGCTATGCCGACAAAGCAGGGACGTTTGAGGCCTCCATCGAAGAGGTCGAACCGACGGGGCATATCCTACTCCGCCTGCGTGACGGAGAAATAAGGCGGTATGCATTCAAAGAGGTAACGACGTTAATCGGATAAGAAGGATTGCCGAACCGTTTCTTTTCGTTGCCGACCCATTTTCAATGGCTGCCGAGCCGTTTTAATCGGTTCCCTTTTCGAGTAAATTTTTCTCCTGCTGGAGATCGCGGAAATCCAGCTTGGGAGAGGGAAGCGTACACATCTTGATGGAGTCCGATTGCCCACACGTATAATTGTAAATCAGCCTTTGTTCTTCACTCAGTTCGCTGTTCGGGAGGATGCGTGCCTCGATTTCCGCAAATGCTTCCGGCGAATAGCTGTCGCTTAGTTTGACGAGAACGATGCGGCGTGCTATGGGATTTTTATTATAGTCAGGAACCAGATACAATCCCCTCAAGATTTGAATATTCTCCAGAAAAGGAAGTTGCAGGTAAATCGTCGTCAGCGACATGTTCGGCTCCCGGAAAGCATTGAACAGCAGGTAAAGAAGTTGTTGTTCTTGGATGATGCCGATTCCTTCGCGAATGGAGTTGTGGACGCTTTTCCTACCAACCGTAAAACAATGCGCTTGTTCCGACACCGTGAAATAGAAAGGTTCCGCCTTCAAAGCCCTGACGGAGGAGGAGCAGCTGTATGACATATACATTCCTTCCAGCGAGCCGAGTTTAGCGGCAGAGGTTTCGGTCTCATTTTGCAGAAACTGGAGGAAAGGATGAATCGGTTCGGCCGACGCGAACGAGTGCAGGCTTTGGAATTGCATCACCTGCCCGTGCAACTCGTCCAACATACCCATTAACCGCTTACGGGAGAGATTATTGACATTCGACAGGGCCTCGCCCAGCGCACTGTCGAATCCCAACTGCTCCACTTTCGCACAAAAAACAGGCAGTACGGTCGCGTAAAGTGCCGATAAGACGCTCGGTGCCAAATGGGTTGCGGAGGCAATGTCTTTCATCTTAATCCCTTCGCGTTTCAACTGGGCGATGCGTTTATAGATTTCAATCAGTTGTCTTTGTTCTTTCATCGAATGTAAAAAAACGCATCCAAGATGAATCGGTTGTTACGGATTTGTTACAATTCGGATACATGTATGATAATTCATGGAATTCATGTTTTATTTCATCTATGAATCATGGAAATTCATTTCTCGTTCGTGCGAATCTGCGGACTTTTGCAGGGTCGAAAAGGAAGACACATGACAATGAAAAGTAAACTAATGATTTTTGAGCGGGCAGGGCAGCCGCTCCGTCTGGAAACGTGTGAGATTCCGCCTTTGAAAGCAGGCGAAGTGTTGGTCAAGAATGAATATGCGACGCTTTGCCGCAGCGATATTAGCACTTACTTGGGACGGCGCATCGAGAAGTCGCCGACCATTTTGGGACATGAGATTGTCGGGCGTGTCGCAGCCTTAGGGGCTCCTACCTCCGATGCCAATGGATTTACCCTCCGGGTAGGCGAGCGGGTCACGTGGGCCATTTATGCCTCCGATCCTTCGTCGGAAATGTCGCGTCGCGGCATCCCGAAAAAATCGCCGGACCTGTTCAAATACGGCCATGAGCAGGTGACACCCACGTCTACTTTGCACGGCGGTTTGGCCGAATACACCTTGTTACGACGTTTCACGCCGATTCTGCCTTTGGACGAACAAATCCCGCTTCCTGCCGCTTCGATTATCAACTGTGCGGTGGCAACGGTGGCAGGTTCGTTGCGTTTGGCAGGCGAACTGCAAGGCCGGCGGGTAATTGTTTGGGGCGCCGGTATGTTGGGCGTGATTGCTTGTGCGATGTGTCGGGAGAAAGGCGCGGACGAGGTTGTAGCTGTTGACATCAACCCGGAGCGACTGGAGATTGCCAAGCGTTTCGCGCGACGAAGTTGCTCCTCCCCGATGCTCCAGCATTGAGGCAGCGCGCGGCAGATGTGGTGATTGACTACAGCGGCCGCGTGGCGTCGATGGAAGCTGGCGTAGAGCTACTGGCAATTGGTGGCACAGCGGTCTGGGTCGGCGGGGTCTGTCCGCAAGAACGAGTGAAGATTGATTCAGAACAGCTTATCCGGCGATTGGGAACCATCAAAGGACTTCATAATTACAATCTGGAAGATTTCAAGGAAGCCGTCGCTTTCATCAGCCGCCATTGGCAGGATTACCCGATAGCGGAACTGGTCTGTGACAAGTTTACGTTGGAAGAGGCAGACGAGGCGTTCCAGTATGCGATAGCTCACAATCCTTATCGGGTTGGCATCCGTATGAATCCTTAAACAAAGAAGTATGCAGACGAATAAGATTGATACAACCGGTTTCCGCTTCAGTGCGTTTTGCATCATGGCGGCATTAGTGACCTACATGAGTATGTACGCCTTCCGCAAACCGCTCTCGGCCGCCACGTTCGAAGGGCTGACCTATTGGGGCATGGATTACAAGATTATCGCCATTATCAGTCAGGTGATCGGTTACACCTGCTCCAAATTCTTGGGCATCCGGATTGTCTCTTCGATGCAACCGGGCGAACGGGTGAAGTATATCTTGGGGCTGGTCGGCATTGCGTGGTTGGCGCTGTTCTTCTTCGCGTGGGTACCGCGTCCGTATAACGTCGTCTTTCTGGTCATCAACGGATTGCCGCTGGGGATGATATTCGGCATCGTCATCTCCTTCTTGGAAGGACGGAGGAACACGGAGCTGCTCGGCGCGGGGTTGTGCGTGAGCTTCATCACGGCGTCGGGGATTACGAAATCGGTCGGACAGTTCCTGATTGTCTATTGCGGCGTAAGCGATTTCTGGATGCCGTTCTTGACGGGTGCTGTCTTTGTTCCCTTCCTGTTGATTGGCGTGTGGATGTTGGGGAAGATTCCACCTCCGTCGGCCGAAGACCGGGCGCTGCGCAGCAAACGCGGACCAATGAGCGGGCAGGAGCGCGCAAAGTTCTTCCGCGATTTCTCTTGGGGCGTCGTCCTCTCGACGCTGGTCTACGCGACGCTGACGGTCTATCGTGACCTGCGCGACAACTTCGCGGTGGAGCTGTGGGAGCAAATGGGCTATAAAGACGATGTCGGCATCTTGGCGGTCTCGGAGGTCTGCATCGCCATACTGGTACTGACAATAGTCGCCAGCATGATTCGGGTGATAGACAACCGGAAGGCGTTCTTCGGGAATATGGTGGCGTTTACTTTCGGCGGACTGATGCTGTTCGTGACGACCGCCCTGTTTGCTTCCGGCAGGTTGTCGCCCGTGCTGTGGATGATTGCCTCCGGTTTCGGCTTGTATTTCTGTTATGCCTGCTTCCACACGATGTTTTTCGAGCGGTGGATTGCTGTCTTCAAATATGCCGGCAACATCGGGTTCCTGATTTGCATTTCAGACTCTTTCGGCTACTTGGGGAGCGTCGGCGTGTTGATCTACAAAAACTTCTTCTCGCCCGAAGTGGATTGGCTACAGTTCATCTTGACCGCCGCCTACGTAGCAGGAAGCGTCATCACGGTTGCCTCTTTGGCGCTGCTGGGCTATTTCTATCGAAAGGTACGGCAATCCGCCCACTGCCCAGTCAGCGAAACGGGCGGAGCCGTACTGACAGAAGGGCTCTGTCAACGTTAACAGCACACTGTTCACAACATAGGCAAGTATAGTTTACGGGTAACTGTCCCGCGTTTGCTTTGCAATTGCAGTAAACAAATGCCTTGTGCGCAATCGGGAAGGGAGAGGGTGCATGTTCCGGCTGTCACCTGTTGGACGAAGAGGCATTGCCCGGTGAGGGAGAATAGACGGAGATGAGCGTTCACCGGAAGGTTTTCGATGTGAAGCTGTCGGCCGGTGAGCGAGATTTGCGGCTCGTCGGGGTGAAGTGTTTCCGAATGCGTGCTGCTGCTTGGCGGAGCCGGTTCGGTCGGGGACGCGCTTTGGAAAGCACCTGTACGAATCAGCTGAAGTTGTGCAGCAGGCGTTGTGGGGGCTTGCACTTTGATTTCTGTGCCTTGCGAGGCTTTCAGGAAGAAGGCGGAGAAGGGTGGCAGGACGTAGTCCGGATTGTCGCGGATGGAATAGGTCTGATAAGTTTGGCCGTCGAACACATAGACATTCCCGTCCAGCGACGGATTCGATTCGATTTGCGACAGGGCAAGCGGCGCAGGCAGCGGATTGCCGCAGAGGAACCAACCGAAATTGGCTGCATTGTCAGCCGTCTGGTCACTTTGCATGACAAGCGAGACAAGCCCGACACGTGCGAAGTCTTCCGGAATGTCGCCCGTCTGCGAGGTGAACGACAACGTCCGGTCGGTGGCGTCGGCATCCAGCGCGATTAAATAGCCTTTGTTCTTCTCGAAAAGCGGCGTTTGTGGATCAGTGTGGCGCGAGACGACCTCCCAGTTGCCGGATGCTTGATTCAGCGACGCCCGCCGGTCGCCGTTGTAGCGTTGCAGATAAAAGTAGTTGCCGCTTCCCTCAAACCGTTCATCTTGCTGTTGGAAACGGGAGTCGATTCCCGCCAAATAAACGTCGAAAGGGAACGAGATGAAATACCATTTCCCGGTTTCCTCGAAGGTTTTGTGCACGGTGAGGTTGCCGGACTGCTCCAGCGTCCCGTTCGAGCGGAAGAACGCCTCGTCGCCATAGAGTGAAAGATTGTGAAGCGAGAGACTATTATCCGCCGACAGTTGTAAACTCCCGGAATGGATGGCGATGTCACGGCACTGCGTATCATGGCTGACGGTCGTTTCTCCCTGAATCAAAGCGCAGCGATTGCGGAGCGGCGGAAGATGTGACCAGCGAGCAGTGTCGTTCCAATCGCCGGAACCGGTAAAGAGGGAATAGGCAGGAATGTTGCCCGTCGCATAGACAGAATCGAGGAGGAAAGCGGCGTTTGATGATTCGCCGGAGGTAAGTATCGTCAATTCGGAGGGATTCTCCTTGATATAATTAAACTGCCAACCGTATTTATATAAGGTGTCCAACGGAACGGTCAGCGTTTGCGATTGATTGTTTCTGAAGGTCTGATATTGCAACGTCTGCTCCCTTGTCAGATGCTCTCCCCTGAGATAGGTACAGATTTCCACCTTCTCATAGAGGGAAAGCCGGAAGGGCGTAAAGGCAACACGACTTCCGACCGGGATGCGGAGCGCGTACTCGTTTCCCGGCGGGAAAACATTTTTATCCGCTTGGTAAATCCAATTATCTCGGTCGGACTTCCCGAACGTTTGCAGCCGAAACGTATCGGATACGACCGGATTGTCTTTACTGCTTACAAAACTTTTCCATGCAGATGGATTGGAAACTTGTGCCCGGAGCGGACACCCGGCGGCAACCCAAAAAGAGAGAAGAGCGCCGCAACAGAAATAAGAAACAGACTTTCTCATAGCTAATCTATTTTGGAATTGTTATTATTTCCGACAAAGGTAAGAAAATAATCGAAATTCGTATCTTTGCCGCATGAAAGAATTCATTATATCTGAAGCACAGACGGAAAAGGCTGTTTTGGTCGGCTTGGTCACGCCCGAACAGAATGAGCAGAAAGTAAAGGAGTATTTGGACGAACTGGCCTTTCTCGCGGACACGGCAGGCGTGGAAGCGGTGAAACGTTTTTACCAGAAACTGGAGAAACCGAACGCAGTAACCTTTGTCGGAAGCGGCAAGCTGCAGGAGATTAAGGAGTATGTGGTGGAAAACGAAATCGGGTTGGTCATCTTTGACGACGAGCTTTCTGCCAAACAGCTGCGCAATATCGAGAAAGAATTGCAGGTGAAGATACTGGACCGCACGAACCTGATATTGGACATCTTTGCCCGCCGGGCGCAAACGGCACATGCCAAAACGCAGGTCGAACTGGCGCAATACAAATATATGTTGCCCCGCCTGACCCGCCTTTGGACGCACTTGGAGCGGCAGCGCGGTGGCGTCGGCTTGCGCGGACCGGGTGAAACGCAGTTGGAGACAGACCGCCGTATCATCTTGGACAAAATCTCCCGCCTGAAACGTGAGTTGGCTGACATTGACAAACAGAAGAGCGTGCAGCGGAAGAATCGCGGAAAAATGGTGCGCGTCGCGCTGGTTGGCTATACGAACGTCGGGAAATCGACACTAATGAATCTCTTGAGCAAGAGCGAGGTGTTTGCCGAGAACAAGCTGTTTGCAACGTTGGACACAACGGTACGGAAAGTGATTGTCGATAATCTGCCTTTCCTGCTTTCTGACACGGTCGGGTTTATCCGGAAATTGCCGACGGAGCTGGTCGAATCTTTCAAGTCGACATTGGACGAGGTGCGCGAAGCCGATTTGCTGGTGCACGTCGTCGATATTTCCCATCCCTCGTTCGAAGAGCAGATTGAGGTGGTCAACCGCACGCTTGCCGAGATAGACGATCGGGAAAAGCCGATGATTATCGTCTTCAACAAAGTCGATGCCTTCACCTTTGTCCCGAAAGAGGAAGACGACCTGACGCCCCGGACGCGCGAAAACATCCCACTGGAAGAGCTGAAACATACATGGATGAACAAGTTGGCAGACAACTGCCTGTTTATCTCGGCGAAAGAACGGACCAACATCGACGCGCTCAAGGCTTTGCTTTACGAGCGAGTGAAACAGATTCACATCACCCGTTTTCCTTACAACGATTTTCTGTATCAGCAGTATGATGAAGAATAAAGGCGGTCAGTCGCGCGGCTTGCTTCTTGGGTGATGCTCCAAAATCTCTTTCCGCAGAAACTCACGGTCGATGTGCGTGTAGATTTCGGTGGTGGTGACGTTTTCATGCCCCAGCATCTCTTGAATGGCAATCAGATTGGCGCCGCCCTCCAGCAGATGAGTGGCGAAGGAATGCCGGAACGTATGCGGACTCACATTCTTCTGAATGCCGGCCAGTTCGGTCTGCACCTTCACCACGTGGAAGACCATAATGCGGGAGAGCGCCGTTCCGCGCCGGCTGAGGAAGAGAGTATCCTCGTAGCCTTTCTTGACGGGCATCAGTTCGCGGTCTTCCAGATAATACCGGATTTCCTTGAGTGCGGTTTGGGAAATCGGGACGAAACGTTGTTTGTTCCCCTTCCCGATAACGCTGATGAATCCCTCGTCAAAATAGATGTCCGACAGGCGTAAGGAAGTCAATTCGGAAACACGCAGTCCGCAGCTGTAAAGCACTTCGAGCATGGCGCGGTTGCGTTGTCCTTCCGGTTGGGTCAAGTCGATCGAATCGAGTATACGGTTGATTTCGTTCACGGTCAAAACGGTGGGCAGTTTCAGTCCGATTTTAGGCGATTCCAGCAATTCGGTCGGATCTGCTGAAATGAATCCGTCGATAAACAAAAAACGGTAAAACGATTTGATACCGGAAATGATGCGCTTCTGTGAACGGGGATGAATACCGATGTCCCGCAGGCCAGCGACGAATTGCTGCAAATCGTCATAGGTGACGTCCCGGTAGTTCTTGCCCTCGCTCTCTGCGAAGTTGGTCAGTTTGTCGATGTCCGTCAGATAAGCGTCTATTGAGTTGTCGGAAAGCGCTTTTTCCAAACGCAAATAGGTTTTATACCGTTTGATTATGTCGTTTTGCAAATGCATGGATAAATCATAAAACTTTTCTATCTTTGCACATTATTTCTTGCATCTGTTTGCAGATGATGCAAAGCTAATACATTGCAATAAAATGAAGAAGATTCAGATTATCATTAGTCTTAATCTCAATCTGTTAGGCAAACGCGAACCGACTGTGTACGGCAATGCTTCGTTTGAAGGTTATCTGAGCCAACTGCGCGCGCAGTATCCGCAGTGTGAAATCGCTTATTTCCAGAGCAATGTAGAAGGTGAGCTGATCAACAAAATCCACGAAGTCGGCTTTGATTATGATGGTATCATTTTGAATGCGGGTGCTTATACGCACACCTCCATCGCCTTGTTGGATGCCATCAAAGCGGTGACGACACCGGTGGTAGAAGTGCATATTTCGAATGTGCACGCACGCGAATCGTTCCGTCATGTTTCGATGATTTCCGCAGCTTGCAAAGGCGTTGTCTTAGGGTTCGGGTTAGACTCTTACCGACTGGCTCTCGAGTCTTTTTTGGCGTGAGAGCCGAGGGCGAAAAAATGGAACGGCATCCGACGGGAAGTCGACTGGCATGAAATGGGTAATCCACTGGCATGAATTGGGAGATGCACTGGCATCTATTTAAGGGTGCTACAAAGTGCTGATTATAAGGATAGTGTTTTATTGGTGAAAAATAACAGGTAAAAAGATAGTTATATGTTAAAGCATACAAAGATTGTTGCTACAATTTCCGACCAGCGTTGCGATGTGGAGTTCATCGACGCGCTTTATAAGGCCGGGATGAATGTGGTGCGCCTCAATACGGCTCACTTGACGGCAGAAGGGTTGGCACAGGTTGTAAAGAATGTTCGTACTGTTTCTGACCGGATAGGCATTTTAATTGATACAAAAGGACCGGAGGTCCGTACGACGGTTACACCAGAACCGATTGCATTCAAGACCGGAGAAATTGTCCGCATGAAAGGAGAACCGGAAGGAGAAACATCACACGATTGCATCTGCGTTTCTTATCGGAATTTCGTCAACGATTTGACGGTGGGTAGCGACATTTTGGTGGATGACGGCGATCTGGAGTTGAAAGTAATCGAAAAGCAGGAAGACTGCTTGGTCTGCGAAGTAGGGAACGACGCGACATTGGGAAGTCGGAAGAGCGTAAATGTGCCGGGTGTACGGATAAACCTGCCTTCTCTGACGGAAAAAGACCGGCGGAATATCGTTTGGGCGATTGAGCATGACTTGGATTTCATTGCCCATTCTTTTGTCCGGAACAAACAGGACGTTATGGATATTCAGCGGATATTAGATGAATACAACAGTCCGATCAAGATTATCGCCAAGATTGAGAACCAAGAAGGAGTAGACAATATTGACGAAATATTGGAAGTCGCTTACGGCATCATGATTGCGCGCGGTGATTTGGGTATCGAAGTGCCGGCCGAGAAGATACCGGGTATCCAGCGGGTATTGATTCGCAAATGCGTGGAGGTGAAGAAACCGGTGATTGTGGCGACGCAGATGCTGCATTCGATGATTACCAACCCGCGTCCGACACGTGCGGAGGTGACAGACATTGCCAATGCCATTTATTATCGGACGGATGCCCTGATGTTGAGTGGCGAAACGGCATACGGCAAGTATCCGGTCGAAGCGGTACAGACGATGACGAAAGTGGCACGTGAAGCAGAAAAGACCAAATTGGCGGCTAACGATATTCGGGTTCCGATTGAAGGCAACGATTTGGATGTGACCTCTTATTTGGCGAAACAGGCAGTAAAGTCCTCTTCCAAGTTGCATGTCAAGGCCATCATTACAGACAGTTATACCGGACGGACGGCACGTTATTTGGCGGCATTCCGTGGCACTTCGACGGTCTTTGCCATCTGTTATAACCCACGTGTGATGCGTATGCTGTCACTCTCTTACGGGGTTTGGGCGGTCTATCAGCCTTATCACGACAGCCGGCGCGGCTATTTCTACGACGCACTGAACCAGTTGATCAAAAGCGGACGGATTACGCGCAACGACATGGTGGCTTACCTGAGCGGTAGCTTCGGCGAAGGAGGCGGAACCAGCTTCCTGGAAATCAACAATGTCGGCAAGGTCTTGGATGCAGGACAGAAGTATCAGTTACCCACGTTTAAGGACTAAAACAGCTACGCGATGTCTTCCGTCATGCAGAACCCGGAGTTCGGAGCCCAGCTTGAGGCGTATGTGCTTGCCCATAGCGATGAGGAAGGGGCGTTGCTCGCTGCCTTGAGCCGGGACGCGAACGTAAACCTGCTCCGGCCGCGTATGCTGTCGGGGCATTTGCAGGGACGCATACTGAAAATGTTCTGCCGCATGCTTCGGCCCCAACGGGTACTGGAGATCGGCACCTATACGGGATATGCCACCCTGTGCATGGCTGAAGGGCTGGACGAAGGGGCACGGATTGATACAATCGAAATCAACGACGAGATGGAGGACTTTATGATGAAGTACATCCGCCAGTCGCCCCATCGGGATAAAATCCGAGTTCACTTCGGCGATGCACTCGCCATCGTACCGACGCTGGATGAAACGTTTGACATGGTCTTTATTGATGCGGACAAACGTTATTATACAGATTATTTCGACATGGTTTTCCCAAGGGTTCGGCAGGGCGGATTGATTCTGGCGGACAACACTTTGTGGGACGGGCATGTCTTAGAAAATCATCCGCATGACAAGCAAACGCTGGGCATTCTCGAATTTAATGAACGGATTAAGCAAGATCCACGCATTGAAAAGGTCATTTTGCCTCTGCGCGACGGATTGACGATGATGTGGAAAAAATAAGCAAAAACAAATATGGAACGTACAAGATTAAGTAAAATAGAGCGGCTTTTGCAAAAAGAGCTGAGTGATATTTTCCAGAAACAGACGCAAGCGATGCGCGGTGTATTGGTTTCGGTAAGCGTGGTGCGCGTCAGCCCAGACCTCAGTGTGGCACGTGCCTACCTGAGCATCTTCCCTTCCGAGCGGGCAAAGGAGCTGCTTGAGAACATCCGGGCGAACACGAAGACCATCCGGTATGATTTGGGACAGCGCATCCGCACGCAGGTTCGGAAGATTCCTGAATTAACCTTCTTCATCGACGATTCGCTTGACTATATCGAGAATATTGACAACCTGCTGAAGAAGTAAAAAAGGTTTTTCCCCATTGAACGTCCCCTTTTACATAGCCAAGCGTTACCTCTTCTCGAAGAAGTCTCATAATGCGATTAATGTCATCTCGACCGTCTCTGTCTGCGGAGTTGCGGTCGCGACGATGGCATTGGTCTGTGCCTTGTCGGTGCTAAACGGCTTCGTCAGTCTGGTCTCTTCCATGCTGAGCAATTTCGACCCGGAGTTAAAGATTGTACCGGCGCATGGCAAAGTGTTCGACCCGAACGAGCCAGCGATACAGCAGGTGAAAGCATTACCCGAGGTCGCGCTCTGGTGCGAAGTCTTGCAGGACAACGCACAAGTACGTTATCGGGACCGCCAACTGACGGCAGTCGTCAAAGGCGTGGATGAATCGTTCGGGCAATTGACGCGCATCGACAGCATCCTGATAGACAGTCGGGACGGGAAGTTTGTATTGGCCGACGAGGTTGTGAATTATGCCACATTGGGCGTGGGAACAGCCTTTGCTTTAGGCGTGCGTCCGAATTATGCCGACCCGTTAGAGATTTATGCGCCGCAGCGCGACGAGAAGGCCCAGCGGGTAGAGCTGGCCGGCCGCCGCACCATTAAAACCACCCTCACCGGACAGC
>CALUTX010000060.1 GCA_944323815.1 uncultured Parabacteroides sp.
GCGGGAAGAATGCCGACGGGTTAAGCATCGCAGTGGACCACATTTTAGAAGCTGCCGGATTGAAATAAAAATCAAACACTTACAAAAGTCCAAACGGATGCTAGTGCAAATAAAAACGGATGCCAGTGGAAATGGAAACGGATGCCAGTCCGCCTTTATTTTCACTGGCATCTCTCTTTTTTAACAGAATCCTAAAAGAAAAACGATATGGCTGCACAGAAAATCATCATCAGTAAAAATCTCAAAGAAGACTTGCAATCTTTTCTTGCTTCGTTAAACTATGATAAACTTTTTATCCTGACGGATACAAACACGTACGCCCAATGCTATCCCTTGGTTCGGGATATTCCCGCTTTTTGCGACGCTCCGGTCATCACGGTTAAAGCGGGCGATATACATAAAGACATCGAACAAGTTTGTCACATCTGGTCTCGCCTTTCCAACGAAGGAGCTTCGCGCAATTCGTTGTTGGTTAATTTAGGAGGCGGAATGGTTACCGACATGGGCGGTTTTGCCGGTGCCACGTTCAAACGAGGCTTGCATACGGTCAACATCCCGACCACACTGATGGCATCCGTCGACGCAGCAGTCGGAGGCAAAACAGGCGTGAACTTCAACGGATTGAAGAACGAAGTAGGTGCTTTCTACCCGCCCGAATGTGTCTTCATTGACTGCGAGTTCTTGCGGACGCTCGACCGCGCTAATCTGCTTTCCGGCTATGCAGAAATGGTCAAACATGCGCTCATCAGCGACATGGAAGTCTATACAAGCGTGATGCTGTTCGACTTGGATGCGAAAATAGACTACGCGTTCCTCAATCAAATGGTAGCCCAGTCGGTCGCGGTCAAAGAGCGAATCGTCGACGAAGACCCGAAGGAACACGGTATCCGCAAAGCACTGAATTTCGGACATACCGTCGGACATGCCTACGAAAGTTTGTCGTTCCAAAAGGGACATCCGCTGTTGCACGGACACGCGGTCGCCGCCGGGATTGTCAGCGAGCTGTATCTTTCACATAAGCATTGTGGTTTCCCAATGGACAAGTTGAGCCAAGTGGTCTACTATTTGAAAGAATATTATCCGCCTTTCGTTTTCGACTGCAAGGATTACGACACACTCTATGAGTTGATGACGCACGACAAAAAGAACGAAGCCGGAATCATCAACTTCACACTGCTGGCACAAATCGGCGAAGTGCGCATCAACCAGCAGGTCGGCAAAGAGATGGTGCTCGAATCGCTCGATTTCTATCGGGAGAGTTTCGGTGTCTGAACATTCCGCCATCTTCATAAAAAGCATTACCCGGAAGGTAAATCCGCAAAAGCGCCATCTATTCGGATTTACCCTCCGGATTTTTATTAGCCTCGCTTTTAATTCACGGATTTTATATACATTTGTAAACGCATTCAAAAAACAAAGTAAACAATATAAACTATACGATAAAAGAACAATTGGAAATGGGAAAAGTATTAGTAATCGGTGCAGGAGGCGTTAGTACCGTCGCAGTCAAGAAACTCGCGATGAACGCAGATGTCTTTGATGAAATCATGGTAGCAAGCCGAACGAAAAGCAAATGCGACAAAATCGCTGCTGACATCCAAAACGTAAAAGTACAGACCGCGCAAGTTGATGCAGACAACGTGGACGAACTGGTTGCTTTGTTCGAAGCGTTCAAGCCCGAATTGGTGGTCAACCTCGCATTGCCTTATCAGGATTTGCATATCATGGATGCCTGTCTTCGCTACGGGGTCAGCTATCTGGATACGGCAAACTACGAACCGCTTGACGAAGCGAAGTACCAATACAGTTGGCAATGGGCTTACAAGAAACGCTTTGAAGATGCCGGACTGACCGCTATTTTAGGTTGCGGCTTCGACCCGGGCGTGACAGGGGTTTATACGGCATACGCCGCCAAGCATCATTTCGACGAGATTCAGTATCTGGACATCGTGGACTGTAATGCTGGCGACCACCACAAGGCTTTCGCGACGAACTTCAACCCGGAAATCAATATCCGCGAGATTACGCAACGGGGCAAATACTTCGAAGACGGGGAATGGAAAGAAACAGACCCGCTGTCGGTACACAAACCGTTGAACTATCCGAATATCGGACCGCGCGAATCCTATTTGATGTATCACGAAGAGTTGGAAAGCTTGACGAAAAACTTTCCGACTATCAAACGGGCACGTTTCTGGATGACGTTCGGACAGGAATATTTGACCCATTTGCGTGTTATCCAGAATATCGGAATGGCAAGCATCAAACCGATCCTGTATAATGGAGTGGAAATCGTACCTATTCAGTTCCTGAAAGCCGTACTGCCTAATCCGGGTGATTTAGGTGAAAACTATACGGGCGAAACCTCTATCGGTTGCCGCATACGCGGATTGAAAGACGGAAAAGAACTGACCTATTACATTTATAACAATTGCAGCCATCACGCAGCATACGTGGAAACGGGCGCACAGGGTGTCAGCTACACAACCGGCGTTCCAGCAATGATTGGAGCCAAACTGTTCATGCAAGGCATTTGGCGGAAACCGGGCGTCTGGAACGTGGAAGAGTTCGACCCGGATCCTTTCATGAAAGAGCTGAACGAACAGGGATTGCCGTGGCATGAGTTGTTTAATGTGGACTTGGAGTTATAAATATCATTTCCTTAAAAATTATGGCAATACAAATAGGAGACAAAGCTCCCGAACTATTGGGAACGGACCAAGACGGGAAAGAGATTCGGCTGAGTGACTTCAAGGGGAAGAAGCTCGCGCTCTATTTCTATCCGAAAGACAATACGAGCGGCTGTACAGCAGAGGCATGCAGTTTGCGGGACGGTTATCACGCATTGCAAGCAGCAGGTTACGAAGTGATAGGTGTCAGCAAAGATAGCGCCAAATCGCATCAGGGTTTCATCGCCAAACAGCAACTGCCCTTCCGCCTCATCGCTGATACGGACACTACGCTTCAACAGCAATTCGGGGTCTGGGGAGAAAAGAAGCTATACGGGCGAACCTACATGGGGACATTCCGCACGACCTTCATCATCAACGAAGAAGGCATCGTGACAAACATTATCGGCCCGAAAGAGGTAAAGACAAAAGATCATGCAAATCAAATCCTTAATCTATAAAAAGTAACAGTATGGCAAAAGAAGATTTATTTGAAGAAAACAAGCAAGCTGCGGCCGACAAACCGGCTGTAAATGCAGACAAGTTGAAAGCGCTCCGCGCAGCAATGGACAAAATCGAAAAGAATTTTGGTAAAGGTTCCATCATGAAGCTGGGCGACGAGAAGATTGAAAACATTGAGGTCATCCCGACCGGTTCAATTGCATTGGATGCCGCTTTAGGTGTCGGCGGTTATCCCAAAGGTCGCGTGATTGAAATCTACGGGCCGGAATCTTCCGGTAAAACGACTTTGGCTATTCATGCCATCGCCGAAGCGCAAAAAATGGGTGGTATCGCGGCCTTTATCGACGCTGAACATGCCTTCGACCGTTTTTATGCCGAAAAGCTGGGTGTAGACGTCGAAAATCTTTGGATTTCACAACCCGACAACGGTGAACAGGCGTTGGAAATTGCCGAACAACTGATTCGCTCGTCTGCCGTAGACATCATCGTCATCGACTCGGTGGCTGCACTGACGCCGAAAGCGGAAATCGAAGGCGACATGGGCGACAGCAAAATGGGGTTGCAGGCGCGTTTGATGTCGCAGGCATTGCGCAAACTGACGGCTGCCATCAACAAAACCAATACGACCTGTATCTTCATCAACCAGTTGCGTGACAAAATCGGGGTTATGTTCGGCAATCCGGAAACGACTACCGGAGGTAACGCCCTGAAGTTTTACGCTTCTGTCCGCTTGGACATCCGCCGCATCGGGCAACTGAAAGATGGCGACGAGGTGAAAGGGAACCAAGTGCGCGTCAAAGTGGTAAAAAACAAGGTGGCTCCCCCATTCCGCAAGGCTGAATTCGACATCATGTTCGGCGAAGGTATCTCTAAGTCCGGCGAAATCATTGACTTGGGAACCGAATTGAACATCATCAAGAAAAGCGGTTCTTGGTACAGCTACAACGACACAAAACTCGGACAAGGACGTGATGCCGCCAAACAATGCATTGCCGACAATCCGGAATTGGCAGAAGAATTGTCAGGCTTGATATTCGAAGCATTGAAAGGATAACCCCTCATTTCCGATGACCGTAAGCGATTGCTTACGGTCATCATAACTAAAAACAGAGTCAATGACAGATAAAGAAAAATACCGTTTGCTTTGTGAAACAGAAACAGCTATTCCCATTTTTTCTCAAGCATGGTGGTTGGATGCGGTCTGCGGAGAGACGAATTGGGATGTGGCTCTTGTCGAGGAGCACAATCAAATCGTGGCGGCCATGCCTTTTTACCGGCCGCTCAAGCATGTGATAAGTATGCCCTCTTACACCCAAACGATGGGGCCTCTCCTATTCCAAGAGTCCACAAATTGCAAATACACGACTTTGCTAAGCAAACGGCAATCTCTTTATAAACAACTCATCGACAGATTACCACCCGTCACCTCCTTCTTGCAGAACTTCTCTTACACCGTGACCGACTGGCTTCCGTTCTATTGGGCCGGATTCCAGCAGACAACGCGGTATACGTATATCCTTCATAATATAAAAAATCATCAAGCCATTTGGGAAAATATGAACTCAAACCTGAGGGGACATATCACCCAAGCCTTAAATAAACATCACATCATTGTCAAAAAAGGACTTCAAACAGACGAGTTTTTAGCTATACAAGAGAAAACCTTTTTACGCCAAAATCTCCGTAATAAGAATAGCGAAGCTGTACTAAAAAGACTTATTAAAGTATGCAGAGAAAGAGGACAAGGAGAAATTTGGGGAGGCTATGATGTACAAGGTCGACTACACGCAGCTATATTCGTTGTATGGGAAAACTTTTCCGCTTACAATTTAGCAGCAGGAGGAGATCCCCAACTCAGGCAATCGGGAGCCAACAGCCTAATCTTATGGGAAGCAATTCGCCATGTATCCCAATTTACCGATACTTTTGACTTTGAAGGTTCCATGATTCCCGGTGTCGAACATTTCTTTCGGGCATTCGGTGCCACTCAAACACCTTATTTCACAATAAAAAAGGGAAAATTGAGTTTATTAGACAGAATTCGATTAAAAATAAAATGCGACTAAACAGTTTTAACAATATATTAGTCTTAGCTCCACATACGGATGACGGAGAGTTAGGCCTCGGAGGTACAATCAACAAACTGATTCAATTAGGGAAAAAAGTTACATACGTGGCGTTCTCCACAGCTCAACAATCTGTTCCCAAAGGATTTCCCAAAGACATTCTAAAAACAGAAGTCAAAAAAGCAACGGCTTTATTAGGAATAGCACCCGAAAACCTAATCATTTATGATTATGAAGTTCGTAAATTAGGCTATTTCAGGCAAGAGATATTAGAGAACTTAATTCTGCTGAAGAAAACAAATCAATTTGATTTAGTCTTTATCCCAAGTTTGCATGACATCCATCAAGATCACACAACAATTGCCCAAGAAGGATTAAGAGCATTTAAAAACACGACCTTACTTGGATACGAATTGATCTGGAATAACTTGACCTTCAACGCTCAATGTTTCATTGAGCTTGAAAAATGCGATATTCAGGCAAAGGTTAAAGCGTTAAAAGCCTATGAATCGCAAGGGACACGCGATTATTTATCCGAAGACTTTATTTTTTCTTTGGCTAAAACACGCGGTGTACAGGCCGGTTGTCCTTATGCAGAGTCATTCGAAGTCGTCCGATTGTTTCTATAATAAAAATGGAAGCCGTCATTTCATATATCATTCGGTTTTTACTCGGAGAAGCCTATGCTGATTCGTTTAGCAAATGGATAGGATATACATCTAATCCTCAAGAATTTTCTAAATACCGTATCGTAATCATTCCTTCTCCCTTTTTCAATCCAGAGATATATGGAACTGCTTTGTCCATGCCTCAACTTCCATTAAGTGAAATTGAAGGAATACCGTTGTTATTCGGATCACCTCAAACCGAATGGCGGGAAAATACATGCATAACTCATGCAGATATTATCGCCAGCTCTTATTTCCTACTAACCCGGTATGAAGAAATCATCAAACGAGATAAACGCGACAAGCACGGACGTTTTCAAGGGAAAGAATCCTTACCTTGCAAAGCAAGGTTTATCCACAGACCGATTGTTGACGAATACGGGAAACTTTTACGCAAGTGGTTACGTGAAACACACATTACAATGCCTCAAGAGCGTACACCTTCCATCAGCAAAATATGGTTGACCCACGACGTGGACGCCCCTTTTTTCTGCAGAACCTTTCGAAATTTATTGAGAGAAATTGCATCAGGAAACGGGTTTCATGCTTGGAAAATATTTACAGGCCCGCTACAACAAGACCCATTTTATACGTTCCCTTGGTTTATAAAACAAGAAAACGAGTTAAAAAACACAATCGGGAAAAAACGTTGCCAATCCGTTTTTTTTATTAAGGCCGGAGGTAATTCTGTTTTTGATAAACCTTTTTACAAACTACATTCAGACGACATGCAAGAGCTATTGCAGCTGTGTGAAAAGGAAGAGGTACAAATAGGGATACATGCCAGTTACGATGCCGGGAAAAATCCTCAACTCATCTCTACGGAAAAAGAACTTTTACAACAAAAAACAGGGCAGACCATTCTTTATAACCGACACCATTATTTAGCCTTACGAGAGCCTGATGACATGGAGTGGTTAATAAAAGCCGGGATAACGGATGATTTCACAATGGGATATGCAGACGTTGCAGGTTTTCGGTTAGGAACTTGCCACCCCGTACGTTGGATTAATCCTAAAACTCGTCAGATCACATCACTCACTCTTCACCCATTACCTCTCATGGAATGTACCTTGAGTGAACCGGCATACATGCATCTCGATTATGATGAGGCATTAAATTATTCGCTTTCACTCATCGAGCAAATCGCTTCCGTCAATGGAGAATTGACACTACTTTGGCATAACGACTCGATTCCGGAAGAAACCCGACCGGCTGTCTCGGTCGGATGGCAACGCAAATTGTATGTTGCGCTCATTGAAAAACTAAAAAGGATATGAAAATATTAATCTTATGTGATATGTTTCCACCTGCATTCGGCCCTCGTATGGGATACCTATGCAAATACATGAAACGAGCTCGATGGGAACCCGTTGTTGTCACCGAACAAATAGAAAACGACACATTCGCTTTTCTAAAAGGAGAAACAAACGTCACTTACATTCGTTATTACCATACAAAAAACAAATTCCTCCAAGCAGCAGAATGGTTTATCTTACTGCTACTTGATTTCTTCTTTCACTATAAAGACAATAAAATGGCCCGTGTGGCCTCCCGTCTATTAAAACAAGGAGGATACGATGGGATTTTGTGCAGCTCATACCGGACATTTCCGCTCATAGCGGCCCAAAAAGTTGCAAAAAAATATCACTTGCCTCTTGTCGTGGACCTTCGAGACATCGTGGAACAATATGCAGCCAACGAATACATTGCACACAAATTCCACACATTTGGTTGGCTCGACAAAAAAATCACCGCCATCTTTCGAAACAAATTACTTCGAGACAGAAACAAGGTGCTCCAAAAAGCAGATTTCATAACCACCATTTCACCCTGGCATGTCAAACAACTGAGTAAGTATGCTTCACACATTGAACTTATTTACAACGGATATGACCCGGAAATTTTTTATCCCGTACAACATGTTACCTCCCAATTTATCATTACATATACCGGACGTTTAATCAGTTTGGCTACCCGCGACCCCCTTCTGCTGTTTGAAGCAATAGCCCAATTGAATATGGAAAGACGAATTGACCCTAAACAGTTCAGAATACAATGGTACACAGATGCAGAATCAAAGCATTTGCTCTTATCTGCATTAAAATCCTATTCGATTAATCAATTCATGGACTTTTTCGATTATGTCCCGGCAACAGACGTACCTCAAATACTGAATCGCAGTTCCATTTTATTGCAGTTGGCAAACAAATCTACCCATAACGGCCCCAAAGGTTTTATGACCACCAAACTTTTCGAAGCAATGGCAGTGGAGAAACCCTTACTTTGCGTCAGAAGTGATGAAAGTTTTTTGGAAGCAACCATCAATCAAACACATTCCGGATTGGCAGCCCGTACCATAGAAGAAGTTTACAATTTCATTCTGCAACAATATCTGTTCTGGAAAGAAAACGGATACACGCACATCGACACGAACAAACAAGCCGTGGAATCTTTTTCCAGAAAAAAACAAGCTGAACAATTTATGGCTATCTTTACAAAGCTAAATCGTAAATAATGAGTAAACATTTAAACATCATCGCTTTCAACATCCCCTACCCGCCCAATTACGGGGGGATTATTGATGTTTTCTACAAAATAAAGGCGTTACACGAAGCGGGTGTCAAAATTATCCTGCATTGTTTCGAATACGAAGACGAACGCCCTCACGCTCCCGAATTGGAAACGATATGCGAAAAAGTATATTACTACAAACGGCGTACCGGATGGATTGCGAACCTGACATGCTTGCCCTATAATGTGTACAGCCGCAAAAATCCGAAGCTGATGCAACGCCTGTTGCAAAACAATTACCCGATTTTGTTCGAAGGACTGCATTCTTGCTATTACCTATGCGATAAACGGCTCAAGGAACGCATCAAAATCTGCCGTGCCGCCAACATCGAACACGATTATTACAACCATTTGGCGCAAGCCGAATCCCATCTCATCCGAAAACTTTTTTTCAAAATCGAGGCTTGGCGTTTCAAACGGTATCAACCCGTTCTTTCACATGCCGACCGATTACTGGCGGTTTCGACTGCTGACGCGGCCTATTTACAGCGGCAATTCCCCAACCAACCGGTCCATTTCATGCCCTGTTTTCATGCCAACGAATCAATCACGTCCCAACCCGGTTCGTCTGATTTCATTCTGTACCACGGTAAATTATCCGTAACAGAAAACACGCAGGCGGCCCTCTTTCTGATTCAACATGTATTTTGTCACCTGAAATGCCGTTGTGTGATTGCCGGAATGAATCCACCCCGTTCATTGCTCAAAGCAGCTTCCCCCTATCCACACATTCACATAGTTGCCAATCCCCCGGAAGAACAGATGAACGATTTGATTAAAAACGCACAAATTCATATTCTGATTACCTTCCAAGCCACCGGATTGAAATTAAAACTGCTCAACAGCCTATTTGCCGGCCGGCACATAATCGTAAATAGCCTTATGGTAAATGGAAGTGGGCTGGGGGAACTTTGCCACACGGCAAACACGGCAGAAGAAATGGTTCAGGCTTGCCAACAACTCATCCACACAGAATTTGAGGAAAAACAAATCTCGCAACGTCGGCAAATACTATTCCCCACCTTCTCCAATTCCTATCAAGGACGATTATTATGTGAAATAATTCAAAAAGCATAGTGTATGGAAGAAAACACCCGACAAATCATCCGGAAATTGACCGCGCAATTGCAACAAATTAATTATGAGCAATTGCCCATCAGCGACTACAACAAACGTTACATCAGTAACTTAAAGCCTGCTTTAAGTTACTATATGCAAATTTATATCACCTGCCTGCAACAAGGTTCGCAGGCAACTGGGCTTCCTGTTACGGAAATCAATTTGATCGATTATGGCGGAGGTAGTGGATTCCTGAGCATGCTTGCCAAACAAATCGGATTCAGGAAGGTTATCTACATCGATTTAAATCCATCCTCTGTCGAAACAATCCAACTGCTAAAAGAAAAAACGGGAATCGGACCGGATGTCATTCTTCAAGGTGATTCGGACACGTTGGCCTCCTGGTGCAAAGAACAAAATTTCATTCCGCAACTGTTAGTTGCCACGGATTTAATCGAACACGTTTACAACCTATCCACATTTTTCTCGGATTTATTTTCGATTAACAGCAATATGCAATGGGTGTTCACGACCGCTTCCACACCTTATAACCCGTATGTCAAGTGGAAATTACATCGTCTGATGACCGCTTGCGAAAAAGAGTATTACGCCCTACGTTACCAATATATACAGAAACACTTCCCTGCCCTTTCGGACAACGAAACCGCAACCGCTGCCCAAAAAACACGCGGCCTTATCTATTCCGACATCCAACAGGCGGTTGAAAGCAACACATACCCACCACTCACCGATGCCTTCAACACCTGCGATCCACATACCGGCAACTGGACCGAACGCATTTTACCTATGCAGAATTATCGGACACTGGCACACGCCCATCAATATAAAGTTCTGGTGAAAAAGGGATTTTACAATACAGAAAGACCTAATTTGATCTTCAAACAACTATGCAAATGGCTAAACAAGGGGATTCGCCTGACAGGAAAAATGGGATTTTGGTTGGCTCCGTTCATTATTCTGCACTTTCAAAAGAAATAGCCGCGACGCCTCTTTGTATATAATCACGTTTCCAGTCATCCGGTTTCAAAAGCTGCTCGTTCCATTGCAGCAGATCAATATCCACGATGACGATTCCTTGGTTTTCGCTTGCGGGCGAACGGCCTAATTGTTTTTCGATCTCTTTCAAAGCTCGGCAAACAGTTTGTTTTCCATGCTGTGTCCGGGCAACAGCCACCTGATTCAGAAAAACGGCAGAACCAAGCAGCCCGACAGGTAACGTATATTCCGGTTCCGAAAACCGAATCCAATCAAAATAGTCCGCTAACAGACGCCCAGCGAGATGAATGACCGACCGGCTATCTGAAGCATTTGACCCCAGCGCTATTACCACTTTATTAGACATGTCTTTTTCTTATTTGTGCCGTAAAACTAATAAAAATACCTACAATATGGTATTGACCATCTTATCATTTCACACTACTTTTGCACAACATTGAAAAAAAGATGAGACTTTCAGAACTTCGAACAGGCGAAAAAGGCATTATTGTAAAAGTAATGGGACGCGGTGCATTTCGTAAACGCATTATCGAAATGGGATTTATCCGCGGAAAAGAAGTTGACGTCATTCAAAACGCCCCTCTTAAAGATCCGATTCATTATCGCATTATGGGATATGATGTTTCTTTAAGGCGAAACGATGCTAAGATGATTGAGGTCATCAGCATGGATGAACTACAAGACGAGGCCAACCAAAAGTATATAGAAAATTATCCGCAGGGTTCATCGTATACACTTCCTTCCAACGACCGTCTTCAAGCGATGGCAATCCACAAAGGGAAAACCATCAATGTCGCATTGGTCGGTAACCCCAACTGCGGCAAAACCTCCCTGTTCAACTTTGCTTCCGGGGCACACGAGCATGTGGGCAATTACAGCGGAGTAACAGTGGATGCGAAAGAAGGTACATTCTCTCAAAACGGATACACGTTTAAAATAGTCGACTTACCGGGGACTTACTCTTTATCTGCTTATACACCCGAAGAGCTTTATGTTCGTAAACATTTAAACGAGGAGCAACCCGATGTGGTCATCAACGTGCTCGACGCCTCTAATCTGGAACGGAATCTGTATCTGACCTGCCAGCTCATCGACATGGACGTGCGTATGATTATCGCGCTCAACATGTATGACGAGTTGGAGAAACGGGGCGACAAGTTCGACTACCAGTCACTCGCGCAAATGATTGGTGTCCCCATTGTCCCGACCGTCAGCAAAACCGGTTTCGGTATCGAAGAGCTTTTCAACCGCGTCATCAAGGTATATGAAGAAGAAGACCCGGTACTCCGCCACATCCACATCAACTATGGCGAAGTATTGGAAAAGGGGATTAACCACGTCAAAGAAGCGCTGAAACAGACTGGCGAAACCTCGAAAAGCGTATCCAAACGTTATCTCTCCATCAAACTTTTGGAAAAAGACAACGAAGTAGAAGCGCGCATCAAAGAGATGCAAGGCGCAGAGGCCATCTTCCAAGAACGCGACCGAAATGTAACGCAGATTGAAACACTTCTCAAAGAAGACTGCGAAACCGCATTTACCGACGCCCGCTATGGCTTCATCTCCGGTGCACTTCGCGAAACATACGAGCCGAATAAAATCAAGGAAGTAACCCGTACACAAATCATAGACCTCTTTGTCACGCACAAAGTATTGGGCTTTCCCATATTCATCCTTTTTATGTGGATTATGTTTGAAGCGACATTCCGCATAGGCGAATACCCCATGGAATGGATTGAATCATTCGTCACATGGATCAGCGAATTCGTGCGCCGCTACATGAGCGAAGGCCCACTGAAAGATTTATTGGTCGACGGCATCATCGGAGGCGTTGGAGGCGTCATTGTTTTCCTGCCCAACATCCTCATTTTGTATGCATTCATTTCTTTCATGGAAGATTCCGGATATATGGCGCGCGCAGCCTTTATCATGGATAAAATCATGCACAAAATGGGACTACACGGGAAATCGTTTATCCCACTTGTCATGGGCTTCGGATGTAACGTCCCGGCCATCATGGCATCCCGCACGATTGAGAGTCGGAACAGCCGGATGATTACGATGCTGGT
Source organism: uncultured Parabacteroides sp. (assembly GCA_944323815.1). Taxonomy (GTDB): domain Bacteria; phylum Bacteroidota; class Bacteroidia; order Bacteroidales; family Tannerellaceae; genus Parabacteroides. The sequence continues at coordinate 12,585 of CALUTX010000060.1, forward strand.
CAATCCCCTAATGAGTTGCAGCGCCCGCCTGCCTGTGTATGTGTTGCTCACCGGGGCATTTTTCCCGCAAGCAGCAGGGACTGTGATGCTTATCCTCTATACGACAGGCATCTTGCTGGCCGTACTTATGGCACGTCTTTTCAAACGTTTCTTGTTCAATAAAGAAGATGTCCCGTTTGTCATGGAACTTCCACCCTACCGGATGCCGACCGGGAAATCCATCTTGATTCACATGTGGGAAAAAGCCAAACAATATCTCCACAAAATGGGAGGCGTCATTTTAATCGCATCCATCATCATTTGGTTTTTAGGGTATTTCCCCCGGAATACAGAAAAAAGCAAATCTTTCGACCGGCAAATCGCCCAAGTAGAACAATCGGATAAGACGGATGACGAAAAAGCTACGGAAATCGCCCATTTGG
>CALUTX010000061.1 GCA_944323815.1 uncultured Parabacteroides sp.
GGAAGATCGTCCGATTGTTGACTTAGGGCAAGGTTTGCAAGGAACCATTCCGAACTTGCAGGTGACGACCAGTGGTCAGCCGGGTGCAGGTTCGACTTTTAATGTACGTGGTACGACCTCTATCAACGGTGGTTCACCATTGGTTTTGGTAGATGGTGTTGAGATGGACCCGAACATGATTAATCCGCAAGACGTGGCGAGCGTATCCGTTTTGAAAGATGCTGCTTCGGCCTCTATTTACGGAGCGCGTGCTGCATTCGGTGTCATTTTGATTACAACAAAAGGTGGAAAAGCGAATACTCCGACACGTGTATCGTTCGATGCGTCAATTTCATTCAACAGCCCGACGACGCGACCGAATTACGCAAACTCAATAGAGTATGCCAATTGGATGAATGCTGCTTCTCAAACGCAATTTGGAAAGAATATGTTTGGTCAAGAAGAAATGGATCATATTACGGCTTATTTCAATGATCCTGTCAATAATTCGCCGGTTTATATGGTGACGGATCCAAACGGATGGTACTATTCAAAAGTCAGCATGGGAACCTCTGAAGCAAGTGGTAAATACGGTTATTGCGGCAATACGGATTGGATGAAAGAACTATACAAGAAGAGCTATCCGTTACAAAAGTACAATGTGAATATCAACGGTGGTGGCGAGAAAGCAACCTATTATACTTCTGTTGGTTATATGGATCAAGGTTCATTACTGCGTTACGGTAATGAACAATTCCGTAAGTTTAATGTGATGAACAACATCAACTATACCATTAATAAATGGTTACAGGTATCGATGAAGACGCAGTTTATCCGTACCGAATTGGAAGGAATTAACCAAGATAATGTGCATGGTGCGACATGGATAGGTAACGATACATCACCATTGATGCCGGTGAAACATCCAGACGGCAATTGGGCAGGTCAAGGGAACTTCACCAATTATGCAGCTGTTTTGGAAGAGATGGGATCTCGCCGGACGACTAAGAATGACTTTTGGAATACGGTTGCGATTAAGTTAATGCCGCTTGAAGGTTGGAATATCAATATGGACTACACGTTTAACTATTATGCAGAGCATCAAAAAAATCACAAGAAAACTTTTGCAGAATACGGTGTAGATGGAAAGTTTTTGCAGAATTTTATTCACTCTTTGCCAAATAGTATTTACGAAGGTCAATATAACGATACCTATAATAATTTCAACTTAAATAGTGATTATGAACGGACGTTTGATAAACATTACTTTAAAGTATTAGTGGGCTATAATCAAGAGACGAAACACCAACGTTTCTTTTCTGCACAGCGTGATGAATTGATTACAAACGATATGCCTTCAATGGGAGCTGGTACAGGGGAAGATCATATAAGTAATTCAGATGATAGTTGGGCTACTCGAAGTGGGTTCTTCCGTGTGAATTACAGTTTTGCCGATCGCTATTTACTGGAAGTGAACGGACGTTACGACCTGTCTTCTAAGTTTCCCAAAAATAGTCGTTCGGTATTTAGTCCATCCTTCTCGGGGGCTTGGCGTCTGTCGGATGAAAATTGGTTCAAACAGCCGACCAAAGAGTTTTTTGATGAATTAAAGATTCGTGCTTCTTGGGGTAAATTAGCGAATCAAGCGTTGGACAACGGATGGTATTCTTATTTGTCAACTTATGGAACGGGTACGAGCAGTTATCTATTTGGAGGTCAGCAGTTGCAATATGTTTTACCAGGTAATTTGGTCAGTAGTGTCGTTACGTGGGAAGATGTTACGCAATGGGACTTGGGACTTGACTTTGCTATTTTGAATAGCCGTTTGAAAGGTACGTTTGATTACTATCAACGTGCGACAACCGGTATGTTAGGCCCGGGTAAACTATTGCCAAACATTTTGGGTATCAGTGAACCGGAAGAAAATGCTGCTGACTTGGTTAGCAAAGGTTGGGAACTTTCGTTGACATGGAACGACCAATTGGACAACGGCTTACATTATAGTGTAGGGTTTAATATATCTGATGCACAGGCCGAAATAACGAAATATGATAATCCAACTAAATCATTGGCTTATGCGTATTACGAAGGAAAGAAAATCAATGAGATTTGGGGATATGAATCTACATTATTCCAAAGCCAAGAAGAAATAAACGGGCATGTAGACCAGACTTTTGTAGATGGTGGATTAGCAAAAGTACCGGGTGACATTAAATTTATTGATCTCGACGGTAGTGGTAAAGTAGACAATGGATCTAATACGGTAGACGATCCGGGCGATATGCGAGTTATTGGGAACAGCACGCCTCGTTATCAATATGGCATCAACCTGACTGCTGATTGGAAGGGTTTTGATTTGGGGATTTTCTTCCAAGGTGTAGCAAAACGTGATTTGATGTTGCCGGGTTCTTACAGATGGCAATATAATAATGAATGGGGTGTACCCTCTGCTGTTGCACTGGATTATTGGACGCCAGAAAATACGGATGCATGGTTCCCGGTTGCTCGTCACAATGGTGGAACTCCATTGGGTGTAAATCAGACTCGTTATTTACTGGATGCTTCTTATTTGCGTTTGAAATCCTTGTCGTTCGGTTACACATTGCCGGAAAACATTACGCAAAAGTGGAGTATTCAAAAGTGTCGTATTTATTTCTCGGGTGAAAACCTATTTACGATTTCAGATGTTCCTGATGGTTTGGATCCAGAATTGGATGATCCGTATAAGTATCCGCAACAACGGGCGGTCGCTTTGGGTATCAATGTTGTATTCTAAATTTCTATAATGCGTAAAAATATGAAACTAAATTATCTATTATATGCTACAGTCGCCTTGACAATAACTGGCTGTAACGACGATTTTTTGGAACGGGCTCCGCAAGACTTGAATGACCAAACGTTTTGGGCTACGGCTAATGATTTAAAGACGTATGCAAATGCTTTCTACGGTATTTTGCCGGGTGGTGTGACTAACTTAGGGGATACAGATAGCGACAACCAAGTTCCGCAAGATATCAACACCTTTATTTGGGGAAATTATGTGGTTCCGACGGAAGATGGTTTATGGAGTAAAAGTAATTGGTCTAATTTGCGACAGATTAACTATTTTATGGCTCGTTATCAACAGGCGGAAGGAACAGAAGAGGAAATTAACAACTGGGTTGCCGAAATGCGTTTCTTCCGTGCGTTGGAATATTTTAATAAAATCAAGACTTTTGGTGATGTTCCTTGGTTAGAAAGGGATTTGGATATTGATAGTGAAGAACTGTTCGGACCGAAAATGGCGCGTAACGAAGTTGCCCGGAAAATTATCGAAGACTTAGACTTTGCTATTCAATGGTTACCCGAAAAAGGCAGTGAAGAAGATAACCGTTTAAACAAAGATATTGCCCGTCACGTAAAAGCCCGTGTTTGTTTAAATGAAGGTACACAATATAAGTATCATACGGAATTAGGTTATACAGGAGAAGCAAATGAATGGTTACAAATGGCTGCTGATGAAGCAGAAACGTTGATCAACTCAGGGCGTTATGCTATTTACAGTACCGGTAAACCGACAGACGACTATTATCGAATGTTTATTTTAGAAGATAAGAGTAATCTGTCTGAGGCTATCTTGTATATTGACTATGCTGATCCTTTACGCTTGCATAGCATGTCGCAAAGTGCAAATGAACCTTATTGTGGTTTCTCGAAAGATTTCGCAGACTGCTTCCTTTGTGATGATGGATTACCAATTTCAATCAGTGATCGTTATTTAGGTGACGATAGCTTGGATATTGAATCTGCCAATCGTGATCCTCGTTTCAAGCAGTTGATTCATACGAAAGATTTACCGCGTACAATTACTAATGATTTGCAAGACACTACGTTTTATGAAACCGATGCTGCATTTACCGACCAAATGGTACGTACAGGATATAAATGTGTCAAAGGATTAGATCCGGTAGAAGCCAATTTGCGTCCGGGAAGAAATTACTTTGATGGCATTGCTTATCGGTATGCAGAAACCTTGCTTATTTTCGCAGAAGCCAAAGCTGAATTAGGGACATTGACGCAAGCAGATCTTGATAAAAGTATCAATCGAATACGTGACCGTGTGGCTATGCCACATCTAACAACAAATGTAGGTTTTACAGATCCCAAATGGCCGAACTATGGCTATTCACTCTCGCCAGTGCTGCAAGAAATTCGTCGTGAACGTCGTATTGAGTTGGCTGGAGAAGGATTCCGGTTTGATGATATTAAGCGTTGGAAAGCTGGTGAACTACTGAACAATGTATTCACTTACTTGGGGAAGAAACAAAGTGATGGAAGTTATGCAATTCCGTACCCGAACTACACGAATGCAGACTATTCTTATCAACCGGGCAAGAGCCGTACATGGGATGATAAACTTTATCTTTATCCGATTCCTACCGGTGAACTGCAACGCAATCCGAATCTGTTGCCACAGAATCCGGGTTGGGAGGAATAGGCTTATTTTAGGATAGATCTTTATATGCTTCGGTAATGTTCGGTACCGAGGCGTATAGAGGTTCGTTACCGTTCGGTGTAGAGAGGTGTTATCTGTTGCTAACGAGGCTTTACACCGGGGGGTAACGAACGTCGTTATAAAAACAACGTTTTTTGAAGGGGATTGAAAGATAAAATTTGGAGGTTGAAGGATATGCGTTATAATTTTAGGGCGTGTGGAAAAAATAGGTAAATATATGAACACAACAAATTTATTAACAGTAACTCTCTTGGCAAGTCTGTTTTGTGCTTGCGGGGATAATGTGCCGCCTCCAGAGCCTGTTATGCCGGTGCCGACACCGGAGCAGGTGGCGTGGCAGAAGATGGAGAACTATGCCTTTGTGCATTTTGGGTTGAATACGTTCAATGATTTGGAATGGGGCTATGGTGATACGCCGGCCGAAACATTTAACCCGACAAACCTCGACTGCGAGCAGTGGGTGCGCGTCATCAAGGCTGCCGGACTGAAAGGGGTGATTCTGACCGCTAAACATCACGATGGTTTTTGCCTTTGGCCGACAAAGACGGTGGATTACAACATCTCGAAATCTCCTTACAAAGATGGAAAGGGCGACATGGTGCGCGAGCTCTCCGATGCCTGCAAGAAACATGGGTTGAAGTTCGGGCTTTATCTCTCGCCGTGGGATCGCCACAATGCTGAGTATGGGCGCGAAGGATATCAAAAGGTCTATCACGAGCAAATCAACGAGTTGATTTCCAACTATGGTCCGTTGTTCGAATTTTGGTTTGACGGAGCCAATGGCGGGAATGGCTGGTATGGCGGAGCGAATGAAACGCGTTCCATCGACCCGAAGAGCTATTATGGCTATGAGAAGGCACGCGAGATGATTAAGGCAAAACATCCCGACGCGATGATATTCGGCGGCACGGTACCCGATATTCGTTGGATAGGTAACGAGTCTGGTTGGGCGGGCGAAACGAACTGGTCGCCCTATTCGTATGACCGGGAGGCCAAATATAATCAAGCGCAATGGGGCATGAAGGATGGCGACAAATGGTTGCCGGGCGAATGTGACGTGTCGATACGTCCGGGATGGTTTTATCACCATCGGGAAGACCATCAGGTGCGGACGGTCCCGAACTTGGTCGACCTCTATTACCGCAGCGTGGGACATAATGCCAACTTCCTTTTGAACTTCCCGGTTGCTTTGAGCGGACAGATTCACCCGACCGACTCGGCGCGGGCAGTCGAATGGTATCATACGATACAGGCCGAACTGAAAGACAATCTTTTGGCCGGTGTGAAACCAAAAGCCAGTGACACGCGCGGAAGCAATTACAAGGCGGTGAACGTAACAGACGATAGTTGGGACAGTTATTGGGCGACACCCGACGGTGTCACGACGGGGACATTGACTTTCCCGCTTCCGGCAGGCACGCAACTCAACCGGGTAATGATTCAGGAATACATTCCGTTGGGACAACGTGTTTGTGCCTTTGCCATCGAGGTGGAGAAAGAAGGCGTCTGGTCGCCGGTAGAAACGTCGGATACACTTTCGACAGTCGGCTATAAGCGGATTGTTCGCTTCAAGACCACGCAAGCGGATGCGTTGCGCATTTCGTTTACTGAGGCGAAAGGCCCATTGTGTATCAATAATGTAGAAGCATTCTTGGCTCCTCCTTTATTGGAACAGCCTGCTATCGTGCGGAATGCGAAAAACGAAGTCCGCATCGCTGTTGAGAGCGAAGGGGCGGAAATCCGTTACACGACGGATGGCACGGAACCGACGATTTCTTCCACTTCCTATACCGAACCGTTTGTTTTGGCTGGAAAAGGGACTGTGAAAGCTGTTTCTTGCGATGTCGCTTCGGGTAAGGTTGGGCCGGTGGCGACCCGTCGGTTTGATTTGCCTGCGTCAGATTATCGTGTCGTCGACCCGAAAGATGAGAAGGCGGCTTTGATGTTTGACGGAAACGGATATACAACCTATTATCTGCCGGATGGGAAGCGTGCGGTAACCATCGAATTGTCGGCTCCGCATACCATCAGCGGTTTTATCTATACGCCGAATCAGGGGCGGGACGCACAAGGGCATATTGCCAATTATCGACTTTTGATAGACGGTAAGGAGGTTGCTTCAGGAGAGTTTTCGAATATCAAAAACAACCCGATTGAACAAGAAATCCGTTTCACTCCGGTTAAGGGCAAAAAGATTGTTTTGCAGGCAACACGTGTAGTGGATGAAATGAAACATGTTGGAATTGCTGAATTTTCTGTTATTACGGAAGATTGAGCGTTCAACATAATTTGTGTCTGACAGCAAGCACCCGTGAGGGTCCTTGCTGTTTTTTTTGACCACAAATTTCACGCTTTTGTTTCTTTCTCTTTCTCCGAGAGTGGTTCCTCCTCTTCCATCAGGATAAAACGTTTGTAGTAAGAGAGGAAAAGGGTCGTAAGCGGCAGGGCGATAATCAGCCCGATGAAACCCAACAGCGTCCCCCAGATGGAGAGCGAGAGTAGAATAATGGCGGGATTCAGCCCCATGGCTTTACCCATGATACGCGGCGTGAGATAGAGGTCTTGAATGACCTGCACGATGGCAAGCACCAGTAATCCCAACCCGAAGATGACCCAGAAGTTTTGTCCCGTTTCGGCCGACTTGAGCAGCGCGAGTAGTATCATGGGAATGATACCGATGGTCTGCAGGTAGGGGATGAGATTAAGCATCCCGATAAACAATCCCAGAATGACAGCTAATGGAAACCCGACGATTTTGAAACCGATGGCAAACAGGATACCCACACACAAAGCAATCAGCGACTGCCCGCGGAAATAGCGATTCATGCTATATTCCACGTCGTCGGCCAGCCCTTGAATAAACGGCCGGTAACGTTCGGGGATCAGGCGGATCCATCCGTTGGCAATCCGCTCGTAATCCAGCAGAATGAAGATGAAGTAAAGAAAGATGACAAAGATAATGGTGATGCTGAACAAAACGGAAAACGTATTGGTCAGTACGACCCACATTTTGGGGGCGATTTGCTTGACGGCCTTTTCAATGTTCTCTTTGCTCAGAAGTTGCGCCAATTGGTCTGGATCGATATGTTCTTCCAAGTAATTCACCCATGATTGAGGCACCATCGGGATGTTCCCGTAACCAATGTTGTGCCTGTGTAACAGCTCCATGGTTTTGTTTACCTCTTGCGTGACCGATGGGACGATAATGACGCCAATCAGCGATAATAGCAACAGTCCGGAGACAATAACGGCAATGATAGACAACAAACGATTTTTCAGCTTCAACTTGTATTGGAAAAACTTGACGAACGGTTGCATCATATAGGCCAGCAGCCAAGCTATCAGAAAAGGTAACAACGCATTGCGCAGAATGGCAATCAGATAAATAATGCCACTGATGGCGGCCAGTCCGAAAATAATACGGGCTACACGGTCGAATGTAAAAGGTTTGTCGAACAATGGATTCATGCTAAATCTGTATCTTTGTCCACAAAGTTAAAATAAAGTCTGATAGAGCGTATGATACGAGATAAAATATTATTGTTTTTCATTTGTTGTGCTTTTTCTCCGTTGGCAGAGGCGCAAACCGCCATTGAACGATTCCTGCAAGCCCCTTATATGCAAGGAGCCTCTTTCTCTTTGTTGGTGAAAGAGGTAGAGAGCGGAAAAACGGTGTACAGTTACGACCCCGAACGCCTGCTGACGCCAGCTTCGGTACTGAAAGCGATGACGACGGCTACCGCCTTGGAGGTGTTGGGGGCGGACTATCGGTATCCGACCGTGTTGGAATATGACGGGACTGTCCGCGATGGGGTTTTACAGGGAAATCTGTATATCCGAGGGAGCGGCGACCCGTCGTTAGGCTCCGCCTATTTGAAAATACCCTTCTTGCAAAATTGGTTAGATGCGCTACAAAAGGCCGGAATCCGCAGGATTGCCGGGTCTGTCATCGCTGACGAACGGGTCTTTGATGCGGAAGGCATTTCCCCTAAATGGCTACGGGAAGATATAGGAAATTATTATGCGGCAGGCTGCTATGGGCTATCTGTTTTTGATAATTGCTACCGGCTGGTTTTGCGGAGCGGGGCGGTGGGCACGCGCCCCGAGGTGGTTCGGACAGAGCCGCAAATGCCCCTGCGGTTTGAAAACTATTTGGAAACGCTTGCCGTTCGGGCAGACAGTGTTTACATCCTGGGGATACCGTTCGACAGCGTGCGTTATCTCTATGGTGCGCTTCCGCCCCATCGGGAGCGTTGCGTGGTGAAGGGGGATATGCCGGATCCGCCGCTTTTTTTGGCGGCCTATCTGACGCAGCAGCTCCGGGCACGGGGAATCCGGGTGAAGGGGGCGCCCTCTTGTTATCGGATGGAGCGGAGGCAGGGACGTTGGAAAGAGCAGCAGCGTACGAAGCTCGTGACGACCTATTCGGCTCCCTTGCGGGAACTGGTCAGAGTGTGCAACCATGTCAGCCATAACCTCTATGCGGATGCTTTCCTGAAAACCATCGGGTTACGTCTTTCGTCCGAAACCGCTCAAAAGGGGGCTTCTTTTGCCCGTAGCGGCTCGGCAATGAAATCATATTGGCTCGGCAACGGATTGGAAACGGCTCGGCAGCAAATTTTCGATGGGAGTGGGCTGGCTCCGACGGATAAGTTGTCGGCTTCGTTCCTTGTGGATGTGTTGCGGTATATGGCGGTACATTCTGCTGCTTCGGACGCATTCATCGCCTCTTTGCCCGAGGTTGGTCGCGAAGGGTCTGTCCGCAATTTCTTGAAGGGGACGGCATGGGAGGGACATGCCCGCCTGAAGAGCGGCAGCATGTCGGGTGTCCGCTGTTATGCCGGCTATTTGGAGCAGGGCGGCAAACGGTATGCCATCGCCATCATGGTGAATAATTTCTCAGGAAAGGCGGGACAGGTGACGAAGGGGCTGGAGCAACTGATGTTGCAATTGACAATTGACAATTAGCTACGGCAGCAGCGCCCGTTGCGACAAGAACTCCATGAACCGTTGCTTGTAATTATCCGAGATGGGGATATAGGTCTTGCCGAACACAATCCGGTTGCGTTCGATGACTTTGATTTTTTCCGGCTGGACGATGAACGAACGGTGCACGCGGATGAACCGGTTTGACGGGAGCATCTCTTCAAGCGCTTTCATACTCATGAGCGAGAGGATGGGATGCGGCTCGTCTTCCACATAAATCTTGACGTAATCTTTCAATCCTTCGATGTAAAGGATGCGGCTCAACTTGATTTGCATCAGCTTGTATTCGCTTTTGATGAAAATCGATTCGGGGTCGGTTTGTGTCGTGTCTTGTTTGGTCGGAGATACGGGTTCAGCGGTGGGGTGAGGGAGCTCGGCTTCGGCTGTTTGGCCGCGGGTCAGCTCGTACCAGCACAGGGCTTTGTTGGCCGCCTTGAGGAAGTCGGGATAGCTGATGGGTTTGAGCAGATAGTCGAGGGCGTTGACCTTATAGCTGTCGAGGGCGTACTGGCTGAAAGCGGTGGTGAAGATGATGCGCGTATCGGCATTGAGGATACGTGAGAACTCCATCCCGTTCAGCTCCGGCATCTGGATGTCGAGCAGCAGGAGGTCTACCGGATGGGCATTCAACTCGGGGAGCGCGTTCAGCGCGCTGTTGTATTTCCCTGCGAGGCGGAGGAAGGGAGTCTTCTCCACATAGGTTTCGAGCAGGTTGACGGCGAGCGGTTCGTCGTCGATGATGGCGCATGTCAGTATCATGATGTATATAGATATGTGATTGATACGGACAAAGGTACAAAATTCTTCAGGTTTGCAACTCCAGCCGACAGGTGTAAATTCCCTCTTTTTCGCCGTAGGTGAAGATATGGCGGGCGGGATAGAGTAGTTCGAGCCGGCGGCTCAGGTTGTGCAGGCCGATACCGGAGCCACTCTTGTCGCGCTCGTTGTCTTTCGGGAAACAGCTGTTGCGGATGCAGCAGACGATGCGTGTCTCCTCCTCGTGAATGTCGATGTCGATAAAGGAGGGTTGCACGGGGCTGACCCCGTGTTTGAAGGCGTTTTCGATAAGGGAGATGAACAGGAGCGGGGCGATGGGCGTCTCCGGATTCTGGGCCTCGATGCGAGTCGTCAGGCTGACCTGTTCGGGTAGGCGGATACGCATCAGCTCGACATAGTTGTTGATGAAGTTGAGTTCCCGGTCAAGCGGAACCGTCGGCTGGCTGCTGTCGTAGAGGACATAGCGGAGGAGGCGGCTCAGGTCGTGCACCGCCTCTTGCGCCCGTTCGGGGCTGAAGGCGATGAGGCTGTAAATGTTGTTCAGCGTGTTGAAAAGGAAGTGGGGGTTGAGTTGGCTCTTGAGGTTTTGCAGTTCGGCCTCGGCACGGCTCTTCTCCAGCTCGTGGCGCGACGACTCCATGGCGTACCAACGGCCGGTCACGCGGAAGGCAACCGAGAGGCCCGTCACCAGCATGTAGATGACGGCGTTGACGAAGAAGAAGCCGATGATTTCTTGCAGCTCCCGCTCGTGGTGCGGCCGCGGGCGCATCGTCTCGGGTGTGGGCAGGATGTTCATCAGCAGGTGGACGCCGATGATGGCGGCGGCGATGAGCACGAGGTTGGCGGCGAAGAATCGCCACGTGTGCTTGCTGAAAAGGAAGCGGTCGATGAGCAGGCAGTAGTTGACGTAGAACACGACCATGAAAGAGAGCGGCACCAGTATGGAGCGGATGTATCCCAAAAGGCTCAGCACCTGTTGCTCCTTTCCGGTAAAGAAGAAAGGGGACCCCAGCAGGATAATCCACGAACTGACGTGGATGGCATAGCTCATCTTCCGGTTGCCGAGTCTTGTTGTTGTTTCTATTTGGTTCATTTCCATTGGCTTTATATGTGGATACAAAGATACGTTATTTGTGGGTGAAAACGACATACGTATGTCGGTGCTTGCTTCACCCGTATGTCGACCGGTGCTTCACCCGTATGTCGGCAGGGGGGACATACGTATGTCGTTTTTACCTACTCATAGCGGATGGCTTCGATGGGGTCAAGCTGGGCCGCTTTCTTTGCCGGATACCATCCGAAGAAGATGCCCGTGACGGTACAGACGGCGAAGGAGAGCATAACGCTCCACGGCTGTATGAAGATGGGGAAGTGGGCTACCTTGTTCACGACGAGGGCGGCGCCTACGCCGAAAATCACGCCTATTAAACCTCCCGTCACGCTGATCAGTACAGACTCGATGAGGAATTGGGAGAGGATGTCGATGCCCTTTGCCCCGATACTCATGCGCAGCCCGATTTCGCGTGTGCGCTCCGTCACTGATACGTACATGATGTTCATAATCCCGATGCCACCGACAAGGAGAGAGATACCCGCCACAGCCGCCAACAGCACAGTCATCATGTCCGTAGTGCTGGTCAGCATCGTGCTGAGCTCCTGCTGGCTACGGATTGTAAAGTCATCCTCATCACTTTCTTTCAACTTGTGGTTGCGGCGGAGTATCTCGCTGATCTCCTCGATGGCCTGGTCGGTATACCGCTCTTCGAGCGCCGAACAGTTGATGCCTTGCAAATGGGTGATGGCCAGGACCTTTTTTTGAATAGTTGTGTATGGAGCTAAGATTAAGTCGTCCTGGTCCATCCCCATGCTATTATATCCTTTACTTTCCAGCACCCCG
>CALUTX010000062.1 GCA_944323815.1 uncultured Parabacteroides sp.
AATTATGGCATTGAAGTACAGATTGATTCAGAAACGGAATTTGGGAGAAGATCAGGCGAGCGTTCCACAGAAAACGTATGCGCAGATGGTTTGTGGCGATTATGTACCGTTTGAGGAGTTGGTGGAAGAGATTCAGGACAGTACCGTGGCGGGTAGTGCGGGTGTGAAGGCGGTGGTAGACCGTCTGGTGGTGACGTTGGTGCGCCACTTGCGTAACGGCCGCCGGGTGTGCGTCGGGGAATTGGGAACATTTCGGTTGAATTTCGGTTCGGGAGGCGTGGAGAATGCTGCCGATTTCAAGGCGGGTTTGATTCGGGAGCCACGCGTGCGGTTCTATCCCGGAAAGGCACTCCGGAATATGAAAAGTCAGGCAAATTTTGAACGGGGGGACTTGGTTGAAGTGGATGTCCCGTCGGATGGCGGAGAAGAGGAAGAGGAGAGACCGGGAGGACTTTAAGAAATGGACAATTTAATTGAGAATTGAAAATTGAGAATTGAAAAATGAGGATTGGAAGTTGAAAAATGGGAGGAATTATTTCTCCATTCTCAACTTTCAATTCTTAATTGAAAAAGCGATGAGGTTACAATTAATAATCGCAACGCTATTGGTGTTAAGCGGGTTGGTGTTGCTTTTCAGTGGTTTTTGGGTAGACCCGACGGGGAAGATTGATGGTAGCGTGTTGGTGGCGTTCGGGGAGATGTGCACGTTTGCGGGGGCGCTCTTTGGGGTGGACTACTCGTATAAGTTGAGAAATAAAAATTGAGAATTGAAAAATGAGAAAGGGAGAATTTTTTAGTTGGGAAGAAATGACGTATAGTCGGAGGGCAGTTGAAAATGGGCTTGACAATCGGCCGGGAGCGGAGGCGCGTAAGGCGTTGGAACATTTGGTTCTGCACTTGCTGGATCCGCTTAGGCGGTTGTATGGGAAACCGATAGCGGTGACGAGTGGGTATCGCTGTGAGGAGGTGAACCGGTTGGTAGGTGGCGTACCGGACAGTCAGCATGTGAAGGGGGAGGCGGCAGATTGTTACGTGCCGGATGCAGGTGAGTTATTGGCGGTTTTACGCCGGTCGGGGTTGGTATTCGACCAGGCCATTCATTACCGGAAACGGAATTTCCTGCATCTTTCGTTGAAGCGGAGCGGGGTGAATCGGATGCAGGTGTTGGTGCGGTTGGTGGTATTGTGCTTTTTATTGAGCAGTTGCGGCATGAAGCGACAAAGCATCCGACAGGAGCAGGTGATGCGGATGGATACGGTGGATTGGGCGATGCAGAAAGAGAAATGGGCGGACCGGCATATTCAATTGGCGGACGCGACAGCCGTTCGTTTGCAGCAGGTGACCTATTTCGCTCCGGACAGTTTGGGACGGCAATATCCGCAACAGGTAATGACTTGGCAGGCGGACAAGCTCTATCAGGCAGCGGACACGAGCCGCAAGGTGGAAACAACGCGGACGGATTATGTTGAGCAAAAGGCGGAGCAACAGGTCGAACGGCAGGCGATGAAGGGAAATGTTCGCTCGCCGACATGGGGACTGTACGGAATCGCGGTGTTGTTGTTGGTTTGTTTTTTGTATAGGCGGATCAGAAAGCGGGAATAAGGAGGAAGGTGTCAAAGACAATGTGGCAGCACGTTTTGGAAGCAAGTGGGCTTTGCCTACTATTGATTGACAATTGTTTTTTACAAGAAATGTGCTATTTGTTTGAGAATTCAACAATTATTTGTATATTTGCAGGCGAATAAGCGAAGATGAGGAGGGGGCGGGCAGTCCCCTTCTTTTGTTCTTAACTGTGAGTATATATGATTGAAAAGAATGTGATAAGCCAGTGGGTCGAGGAAAAATTAGCGTCTTCTGGAAACTATTTGGTAGATGTGACCATCAAGCCCGGTAATTTGATTGTTGTTGAGATAGACAATGATGAAGGTGTGAATATTGACGATTGCGCGGAGTTGAGCCGTTATATCGAGGCGCATTTGGACCGTGAGGAAGAAGACTTTGAGTTGGAGGTCGGTTCGGCGGGTATCACATCGCCATTCAAAGTGCTTCGCCAGTATATAAAGAATATAGGAAAAGAGGTGGAAGTGCAGTTGAAGAATGGAACGAAATGGAAGGGCTTGTTGAAATCTGCTGATGAGCATGGTATCGTGCTTACAGTGGAAAAACAGGTGAAGCCGGAAGGGAAGAAGCGTAAGGTGACAGTTCAAGAGGATTTGTCTTATACGTTTGATGAAATAAAATATACAAAATACATAATAAGATTCAAGTAAAAGATTATGGCTAAGAAAGAGGAAACGATCAGTATGATCGATACGCTTGCTGAGTTCAAAGAACTGAAGAATATAGATAAGGATACAATGATCAGCGTGTTGGAAGATTCCTTCCGTAACGTGATCGCAAAGATGTTTGGTACAGACGAAAATTATGATGTAATCATCAATCCGGAAAAAGGTGATTTCGAGATTTGGAGAAACCGGACGGTCGTTGCTGATGATGAGTTGGAAGACCCGAATCTGCAACTGACGTTGACGGAGGCTCGGAAGATTGATGCGGATTGTGAAGTAGGAGAAGAGGTAACGGATGAGGTTCACTTTGCCGATTTCGGGCGTCGGGCCATTCTGAATTTGCGCCAGACATTGGCTTCCAAAATCTTGGAGCTTCAGAAGGATAATTTGTACGCCAAGTATAAGGATAAGATCGGAAATATCATCGTGGCCGATGTGTATCAGGTCTGGAAGAAAGAAATTTTGTTGTTGGACGATGAAGGCAATGAACTGTTGCTTCCAAAGTCGGAACAAATTCCGACCGACTTTTACCGGAAAGGGGAGACGGTGCGTGCTATCGTCCAGCGGGTGGATAATTATAACAATAATCCGAAGATTATTCTTTCTCGTACAGATAAACTGTTCCTGCAACGCCTGTTTGAGTTGGAAGTACCTGAAATCAATGACGGTTTGATTACGATTAAAGCCATTGCCCGCATTCCGGGAGAAAGAGCAAAGGTCGCTGTTGAATCGTATGATGATCGGATTGATCCGGTAGGTGCTTGCGTGGGTATGAAGGGGGCACGTATTCATGGCATCGTCCGGGAATTGAGAAATGAAAATATCGACGTTATTAATTATACCTCTAATGTGGCGTTGTTCATTCAGCGGGCTTTGAGTCCGGCTAAGATTTCCTCTATACGGGTGAACGAAGAAGAGCGGAAAGCCGAGGTGTATCTGCGTCCGGAAGAGGTTTCGTTGGCAATCGGTAAAGGCGGTTTGAATATCAAGTTAGCCTGCATGTTGACCGAGTATGCAATTGATGTCTTCCGTGACGTAGAGGGCGTGGTAGATGAGGAAGACATTTACTTGGATGAATTTGCCGATGAAATAGACGAGTGGGTAATTGATGCATTGAAGAATATAGGATGTTATACAGCGAAGAGTGTATTGGCGATGGATCGTGACGAGATAGCAGAGCGTGCCGATCTGGAAGAGCAAACGGTTGATAACGTCCTTGCTATTTTGGCAGCAGAGTTTGAAGAAGAAGGAGGGGAAACCCAAGAATAAGTATCACGATAAATTTTCATATGCCTATAAAATTAATACAAGTACAGAGGAAATTAAATGTAGGAATCAATACGGTTGTTGATTTTTTACGTAAGAAAGGGTTTGAGGTTAAAGATACAAATCCGAATACGAGGATTAGTGATGAACAATATGCATTGCTCGTGAAGGAATTTGGCAAAGATTTGCTGAAAAAGGAAGCCTATAAGCATGAGTCCAATGCAGTAGGGGGAGGGGTACATAAGAAAGAGGTTTCTCCGACGAAAGAGGAGCATGTGCAGGAAATAAAGACCGAAATTCCGGATGAATTGAAACCGAAGATTGTTTCAAAAGGTAAGATTGATTTGGATAAACCTTATCGGAAGGAGGCGGAAGATACAGCACATGCGGAAACTGTTGCACCCTCTGAGAAGCAGGATGAAACCCAACAAGAGGAAACGGAAAAGCAGGATAAAATAATAAAATCAACCGATTCGGAAATTCTTTCTGTCAATGAGTATACGCAACCTGAAACAGCGGTTAAAGAAGCGGAAAAAGTGGAAGGAGAGAGCACATATCTTGATGCAGAAAAAGTTTCAGACACACAGCCCGTGGAACAAGTCGCGGGTGAAGAATTGCAGAAGACGCCTGAAGATGCCGGCAATGACTCTTCGGGTGAGGATGAATTGTTCAGATTGGATACGCCTAAGTTTGAATCGAAGATAAAAGTAACGGGTAAAATCGATCTGAATGCTTTGAATCAGTCTACACGTCCTAAAAAGAAGAGCAAGGAAGAACGGAAAAAGGAACGTGAAGATAAAAGAGAAAAATTTGCCGCCAATAAACTGGGGCAATCAGGGAACAATCCTTTTGCTAAGAACAGTAAAGATAAAGATGCCTCTGCAAAATTAAATGCGCAGGCTAAGCCTGGAGAAACTTTGCCGGAGGGTAAGAAAAAACGGAATCGCATAAAGAAAGAACGGGTTGATATCAATAATACACCGGGAACGAATGTGCGCCCGTCTTCACGTGTGAAAGAGGATCGGAAACCTCGCCTGCGGAAACCGATAAAGGTTGAGATCAGCGAGGAAGATGTTCAAAAGCAGGTAAAAGAGACGCTGGCGCGTTTGACGAATAAAGGAAATAAGACAAATAAGGGGGCCAAATACCGCCGAGATAAACGGGATGCGATTCAAAAGCGTGAGCATGAATTGCTGGAACAGGAAGAAAAAGAAAGCAAGGTATTGAAGTTGACGGAATTTGTAACCGCCAATGACCTTGCCAACATGATGGATGTTCCGGTTACGCAAGTTATCGCCACCTGTATGAGTATTGGTATCATGGTGTCTATCAACCAGCGGTTGGATGCCGAAACGATTAATATCGTGGCAGAAGAGTTTGGTTTCCAGACGGAATATGTAAGTGCGGAAGTAGTAGAGGCCATTAAGGCAGAGGAAGAAGACGACAATGAAGAGGATTGGGTACCGCGTCCACCGATTGTAACGGTGATGGGACACGTCGATCATGGTAAGACCTCGTTGTTGGACAACATCCGGAATGCCAATGTGATTGCCGGTGAAGCCGGTGGCATCACGCAGCATATTGGTGCGTATAACGTACAGCTGCCCAACGGACGCCGTATTACGTTTTTGGATACGCCCGGGCACGAGGCTTTCACCGCTATGCGTGCCCGAGGTGCAAAGGTGACGGACATTGCCATTATTATTGTGGCGGCGGATGATAGCGTCATGCCGCAGACGGTGGAGGCCATCAATCACGCTTCGGCTGCGGGTGTCCCCATTGTGTTCGCGATCAATAAGATTGATAAACCGCATGCTAATCCGGACAAGATTAAGGAGGAGTTGGCAAATATGAACTATTTGGTGGAAGACTGGGGAGGCAAGTACCAGAGCCAAGAAATATCCGCCAAGAAGGGAATCGGTGTGGAGGATCTTTTGGAGAAGGTCTTGTTGGAAGCCGATCTGTTGGATTTGAAAGCCAATCCGAAACGTCGTGCCACCGGTTCGATCATCGAGTCTTCGTTGGATAAAGGGCGCGGTTATGTAGCAACCATTTTGGTCGAGAATGGTACGTTGCGTGTAGGCGACATTGTTCTGGCAGGTACGCACTATGGACGTATCAAGGCGATGTTCAACGAGCGTAACCAGCGCATTAAGGAGGCTGGTCCTTCAGAGCCCGCTTTGATTCTCGGTTTGAACGGTGCGCCGCAGGCAGGAGATACGTTCCATGTGTTGGAAACGGAGCAGGAAGCACGTGAGATTGCCAACCGCCGCGAGCAGCTGCAACGTGAATTGGGATTGCGTACCCAGAAGATGCTGACGTTGGATGATATTGGCCGTCGCATCGCAGTGGGTAACTTCCAGGAACTGAATGTCATCGTGAAGGGCGACGTGGACGGTTCGGTGGAGGCTTTGTCCGACTCATTGATTCGTCTGTCTACGGAAGAGATTCAGGTCAATGTTATCCATAAGGCAGTGGGGCAAATATCCGAATCGGATGTGGTGCTGGCTGCTGCGTCGGATGCGATTATCATCGGTTTCCAAGTTCGTCCGGCATTGCCTGCACGTCGTTTGGCAGAGAAAGAAGGGGTCGAGATTCGTCTTTATTCCATCATATATGATGCTATCGAGGATGTGAAGAGCGCAATGGAAGGTATGCTTTCGCCGGAAATCAAGGAAGAGATCACGGCCAATGTGGAAGTGCTTCAAACCTTTAAGATTTCGAAGGTCGGTACAGTTGCCGGTTGTATGGTGAACGAGGGCAAGATCAAGCGTTCGAACAAAGTGCGCGTGATTCGCGACGGTATTGTGATCCATACGGGTGAGCTGGGCTCTTTGAAGCGTTTCAAAGACGATGTGAAAGAGGTCGTTGCTGGTCAGGATTGCGGATTGAACATCAATAACTTCAATGATATACGGGTAGGCGACATCATCGAGGCTTACGAGGAGACGGAAGTGAAGAAAACACTATGAACTGGTTAGATATAACCTTATTATGTTTAGCAGGAGTAGG
The DNA here is from genome assembly GCA_944323815.1 of uncultured Parabacteroides sp. Lineage (GTDB taxonomy): Bacteria > Bacteroidota > Bacteroidia > Bacteroidales > Tannerellaceae > Parabacteroides. Next base: position 6,564 of record CALUTX010000062.1, read on the forward strand.
ATTTGTGAAAGGCCTGTTTGATGGAGTCATCAAACAGGTTGTTTCGCTTATAGCCCTATTGGTCGGCATCTTTTTCTGTACGAAGACTGCCCTTTGGTTACGCGGGTATATTTTGGCATTGGGCTGGTTTCCGGAAGAGGGGGTGACGGTGTTGAGCTATGTGGCTGCGTTTCTTTTGATAGTCGGGGTTGTCTTGTTGGCAGGCGAGATACTGCATCGTTTGGTGGATGTGACGCCGCTCAGCCTCTTGAATCATTTGGGGGGAGGCCTCTTGGGGCTTTGCTTCATGATGGCTTTTGTCAGCCTTTTCCTGAATGGGTTGGAATTGATCGACCGAGGCTCTGTTTTGATTCCGCGTGAAGCAAAAGTTGAGTCGCGCCTCTATATCCCAGTGAAAAATATTGTTCCTACCCTTTATTTTGAAAACCTGTTTTTTGACAAGGATGAGAAAAACAGCTCTTTCATTGACAACCGGAACAGATTGCCCAGTGGGTAAATTCGTCCGGGGTCTTTGGGTAAACAAATTTTGCCGAGGGTAAATGAAAGAGCCGTGAAGATAGGAACGTTTGAATAAGAATTAACGACATGAAGTATGGAAGATACGAACAATATATTGAATGAAGTAACAAGTGGCGAATACAAATATGGTTTCGTGACTGATATTGATACAGATGTCATTCATCGCGGATTGGACGAAGCGACCGTCCGCCTGATTTCTGCAAAGAAAAAAGAACCGGATTGGTTGTTGGAGTTTCGTCTGAAAGCGTTCCGCCACTGGCAGACGCTTGAGATGCCGACATGGGCGCATCTCCGGATTCCGCCCATCGACTATCAAGACATCATTTACTATGCGGCACCGAAGAAGAAAGAGGGACCGAAAAGTATGGATGAGATTGATCCGGAGTTGATGAAGACTTTCGACAAGTTGGGTATTCCTTTACACGAGCGGGCGCAGTTGAGCGGAATGGCGGTCGATGCGGTGATGGACAGCGTGTCGGTGAAGACGACGTTTAAGAATACATTGGCCGAAAAAGGCATCATCTTCTGCTCCTTTAGCGAGGCCGTGCAGCATCATCCCGATTTGGTTCAGCAATATTTAGGTAGCGTTGTCAGCTATCGCGACAACTTTTTCGCGGCTCTGAATTCGGCTGTTTTTTCGGATGGTTCGTTTGTCTATATTCCGAAGGGCGTGCGTTGCCCGATGGAGTTGAGCACCTATTTCCGCATCAATGCGCAGGGGACGGGGCAGTTCGAGCGCACGCTCATCGTGGCAGACGACGAAGCCTACGTCAGCTACCTGGAAGGTTGCACGGCGCCGATGCGCGACGAGAATCAGTTACATGCCGCCATTGTCGAGATCATCGCCAACGAACATGCAGAGGTGAAATATTCCACCGTCCAGAACTGGTATCCCGGCGATAAGGAGGGAAAAGGAGGTATCTACAATTTCGTGACGAAGCGCGGATTGTGTAAAGGCGAAGGAAGCAAGATTTCGTGGACACAGGTCGAGACTGGTTCGGCGATTACGTGGAAATATCCGAGTTGCATCCTTGCAGGCGATAATTCGGTCGGTGAGTTTTATTCCGTCGCCGTGACCAACAACTACCAGCAGGCAGACACGGGAACAAAGATGATTCATTTGGGGAAGAATACGCGCAGTACCATCGTTTCCAAAGGTATCTCCGCCGGTCACAGCCAAAACAGCTATCGCGGTTTGGTGAAGGTATCGCCGCGTGCGGAAGGCGCCCGTAACCACAGCCAGTGCGACAGCCTGTTGCTGAGTTCAACCTGCGGGGCACACACGTTCCCTTACGCGGATATACAAAACGAGACGGCAGTTGTGGAACACGAGGCGACGACCAGCAAAATCAGCGAAGAACAGCTCTTCTACTGTCGTCAGCGCGGTATCTCGGTCGAAGAGGCGGTCGGGCTGATTGTCAACGGCTATGCCCGCGAGGTGATGAACAAGCTCCCGATGGAGTTTGCCGTCGAAGCGCAGAAGCTTCTCACCATCTCCTTGGAAGGAAGCGTCGGGTAGTCAACGTTGTGTGTGCCTTTCCGCATAGCTATGCGGAGCTTTACCGCATAGCTAAGAGGTAACCTGCCGCATAGCTAAGAGGCAAGTTACCGCATAGCTAAGATGTACGTTGCCTCATAGCTATGCGGTAAACAGGGAATAGAGAAGAAAACCAATATAAAACAGATAAGAAGATGTTAGAGATAAAGAATTTACATGCCAGCATCAATGGCAAAGAGATATTGAAAGGCATCGACCTGTCGGTCAAGGCGGGCGAGATACATGCCATCATGGGGCCGAACGGCTCCGGGAAGAGCACGCTGAGCAGCGTGTTGGTGGGTAATCCCGCCTTTACGGTGACGGAAGGCTCGGTTACGTTCAATGGGAAAGACCTGTTGGCGATGGAGCCGGAAGACCGGAGCCGCGAGGGGATTTTCCTGAGTTTCCAGTATCCGGTGGAGATTCCGGGCGTGTCTATGGTCAACTTCATGCGAGCGGCGGTCAACGAGCATCGAAAATACAAGGGGTTGGAACCGGTTTCGGCAACGGACTTCCTGAAGCTGATGCGCGAAAAGCGGGCGGTTGTCGACTTGGATAATAAGCTGGCAAGCCGCAGCGTGAACGAAGGTTTCTCGGGGGGCGAGAAGAAACGGAATGAGATTTTCCAGATGGCGATGCTGGAACCGAAGCTGGCTATCTTGGACGAGACGGACAGCGGGTTGGATATCGACGCGTTGCGCGTAGTGGCAAGTGGGGTGAACAAACTGAAGACGGCAGACAATGCCATCATCGTGATTACCCATTACCAGCGTCTGTTGGACTATATCAAGCCGGATATCGTGCATGTCCTCTATAAAGGACGAATCGTCAAAACGGCAGGCCCCGAACTGGCGCTTGAGTTGGAAGAGAAGGGATACGACTGGATTAAGAATACAATTGACAATTAATTAATGGACAATTGTCAATTGTTAATTGAGAAAGATGAAAGCAGAACAACAATACATAGAGCTGTTTACGCAGCATGAGGCGCAGCTTTGCCGACATGCGGCGGCGGTGATGAACCTGCCGCGTGCGGAAGCATTGCGCGATTTTGAACGTTTGGGTTTCCCTTCGTTGAAGAGCGAGGATTATAAGTACACGGATGTGTCGCAGGTGTTTGCTCCGGACTATGGCGTCAATATCAATCGGTTGGCTGTGCCTGTCAATCCGTATGATGTCTTTCGTTGCGATGTCCCGAATTTGAGTACGTCGCTCTATTTTGTGGTCAATGATTCCTTTTATGACAAAGCTTTGCCGAAGGCGCATTTGCCGGAGGGGGTATATGCTGGAGGAATGCGCACGTTTATGGAGCAATATCCTGAAATCGCGGCTCGTTATTACGGGAAATCTGCGGTCAGTAGCCGGGATGGGTTGGTCGCGTTGAACACGATGCTGGCACAGGATGGTTTTGTACTTTATGTACCCGAAGGGGTGACGGTCGAGCGTCCGATACAGTTGGTGAATGTCTTCCGCAGCGATGTTGATCTGATGGCGAACCGGCGGATATTGGTCATTATGGAACCGCGTTCGTCTGCCAAGTTGCTGGTGTGCGACCATAGCATGGACGACGTGAAGTTCCTTGCGACGGAAGTGGTCGAAATCTTTGCCGGCGAGTCGGCGGTGTTCGATTATTATGATTTGGAGGAGAGTAGTGTTTCGACGACCCGCTTTGCTTCCATTCATGTAAAGCAGGAAGCGGACAGTAATGTGTTGGTGAACGGCATTACGCTGAATAACGGGTTGACAAGGAATAATTATTACATCGAACTGTGTGGCGAACGGGCGGAGACGGCGCTGTGCGGCATGGCGATCCTTGACCGGGAGCAGCAACTGGATACATATAGCCACATCACGCATGCTGTCCCGTCGTGTACAAGCAACGAATTGTTTAAATATGTCCTCAACGACCATGCGGTCGGTGCTTTCAGTGGGCGTATCCTTGTGAAAGAGGGGGCGGAGAAGACGTCGGCTTACCAGACGAACCGGAACCTCTGCGCGACCCGCGAAGCCCGCATGTACAGCAAGCCGCAGCTGGAGATCTATGCCGACGACGTGAAGTGTTCGCACGGCATGACGACCGGACAGTTGGACGAGAATGCCCTGTTTTATATGCAGAGCAGGGGGATTCCGCGTGAAGAGGCACGTATGCTGTTGAGTGTTGCTTTCACGTCGGATGTGATTGACCATATACGGCTCGATGCTTTGAAAGACCGTTTGCACAAGTTGGTGGAAAAACGTTTTCGCGGCGAACTGGCCCGATGCGCAGGGTGTAGGATTTGCAAATAAAGGGAGGCTACATAAAAGCCTCCTTTTTTATAACCTTTTGTCAGGGCAAGAAGAACAATATAAAAGGCAAGTAATCTTTTAAATTGGTATGTAGCTTTTTGAGTGCTTGGGCGATGTGATATTCAACGCCTTTTGTTGTCATGTCGAGTGTTTCGGCGATTTCTTTGTGCGATTTGTTTTCATAGCGGCTCATGATGAATATTTGACGGGTTTGTTTCGGCAGGCTTGCAAGGGTATGGTTTATGATTTCCCGGACTTCGGTAGAGAAAAGTTCTTCCGGGTTACAGGCTTCGAGTGTCGAGATGCGAGTATTCAATTCCCATTCGGCATGATTCTTCAACCGTTCGTTGACATCTTCTTTTATTTGTATATGCTGCAAATAGTTGATACATTTGTTTTTAATAATGGTAAGGATATAGGCCGGGATATTGGAATCGGCCTTGAGCATGTGGCGTTTTTCCCAATATTGCATGAATGCTTCCATCGTAAAATCTTCTGCAATGTCTTCGTCTTTGACATACTGATTAGCGAAACGGATAAATTTCTGTTGGTAATCAGCAAACAGTTGATTGAATGCTTTTAGTTCAGACGAATGTTCCATATTTTGATTTGTGATAATTGGTAACAAATGTAGTCTTTTTTCATATTTGATCAAAACCATCGAATTTTTTTTGTTTTTCGACTAGGGATTGAGCAATGTGAACTGTTAATCATAATAGAAGCCCAATAAAATGCAGAATAGATGGAGCGTAATTTATTATATAAGTTTTTTGAAGGAAAGGCATCTTTTGAAGAGGAAGAGGCAGTTCGACGATGGTTGGAATCAGCACCGGAGAATTGGCATTTGTTTTTGAGGGAACGGAAGTTGTTTGACTCGATATCACTTTTAGGCGATGAAAAGGCTATGTGTTCTCAAAAAAGCAAAATATTACGGTCTCTAAAGTCCTGGAAAGTTGAGATGTGGAAGGTGGCTGCGGTGGTCGCCTTGGTGTTGGCATTAGGGAGTGCATATCAGTTTGTGAAAGGAGGAAAGAATGTAGTTCCGATGCAGTCTATTTATGTTCCGGCTGGGCAACGGGTTAATATTACGCTATCTGACGGAACGAATGTTTGGTTGAATGCCCGAACCCGGATGCTTTATCCGGCTGTGTTTGACGGTCCTGTTCGGCAG
>CALUTX010000063.1 GCA_944323815.1 uncultured Parabacteroides sp.
GAAATCAATACCTCCGTCGAAGTCTTTTCGCCACTAAAGTCCGGCACCGTCCCCTCCTTCAGGTTCTTTTGGAAGAAAGACCAATCGTAATTGCCGTCTACCCCTTTCAACACCACGCCCTGAAAGTCCTTATCCGTTTTCAGAATACCAGGCTTCGTTGCAAAAGCCTCCACATGCGTGACTCCCGGGAAGGTAACCAAATGCTGCATCAGCGTATCGCTCACCGCTATCGGCGACGACTCATAAGAAGCATTGTTGTCAAAGTTTGTTATCTGGATATGTGACCCGAAACCGATGACCTTATTTCGTATCTCCTTCTTGAAGCCAATCACAATCGCGACAGAAAGAATCATCACCGCCAGCCCCAGCGCAATCCCAATCATCGCAATACGAATGACGGGGGGCGTTACCATCCGTTCCCCTTCCTTACTAAAATAAATCCTTCGTGCTATGAACCACTCCAAATTCACACGACAGCCTTTTTAAATCGTCCGTCCGGGATAAGCCTCTAACGCCTTCCGCAGCACCAGCAGCGCGTTCGCCAAATCCTCCTTATTCAGGACGTAAGCGATACGTACTTCATTTCGTCCCAAATCCGGACTGGTATAGAAACCTGATGCCGGCGCCATCATCACCGTCTGCCCCTCGTACTCGAACTCGTCGAGGCACCATGCACAGAACTTGTCAGCATCGTCTACCGGCAGCTTCGCCACCGTATAGAACGCCCCCATTGGGATGGGCGAATAACAACCCGGTATGCGATTCAGCCCGTCTATCAAGAACTTGCGCCTTTCCACATACTCGTCATAGACCTCCCGCATATAAGACTCAGGCGTATCGAGCGACGCCTCCGCGATAATCTGCCCAATCAGGGGAGGACTCAACCGCGCCTGACACCATTTCATCACGTTCTCTTTCACCATCTGGTTCTTGGTGATAAGCGCCCCGATACGGATACCGCACTCGCTGTAACGCTTCGACACCGAGTCGACCAGCACCACGTTGTTCTCTATTCCTTTCAGATGGAACGCCGAGATATAAGGCGCCCCCGTATAGCAGAACTCCCGATAGACCTCGTCGGAGAAAAGAAACAGGTCATATTTCTTCACAATGTCCCGTATCTGGTCCATCTCCTTGCGTGTATAGAGATAACCCGTCGGGTTGTTGGGGTTACAAATCAGGATAGCCTTCGTACGCGGTGTAATCAACGCCTCGAACTTCTCCATAGACGGCAGCGCAAAGCCCTCGTCAATGGTCGACGGCACCGTCTTAATCACCGCCCCGCTCGAAATGGCAAATGCCATGTAGTTGGCATACGCCGGTTCGGGCACAATAATCTCATCCCCCGGATCCAAACACGCCATAAAGGAAAAGAACACCGCCTCTGAACCGCCGGTCGTAATGATAATATCATCCACGTCGACCAGGATGTTGAACTTGGCATAATACTTGACCAACTTCTCGCGGAAACTGCGGATTCCCTCGCTGGGCGAATACTCCAGCACCTTGCGGTCGATACGCCGCATCGCCTCCATTGCGATTTCCGGTGTCGGCAGGTCAGGCTGACCGATATTCAGATGATACACCTTGATTCCTTTCGCTTTCGCCTTGTTGGCAAGCGGAACAAGTTTGCGGATGGGAGAAGCCGGCATATTGACTCCCCGTTGTGATATATTAGGCATTTCCTTCTTTAACTGTTGATTTTTCAATCGGCAAAGATAAAGAGGAATTGACAATTGACAATTAACAATTGACAATTATTTTCTCCTTTTAATCTTCACGCCCATTCACGCCCATTCGCTCAATTCCAGCCAACGCATGGTCTTTTCGTCTATTTCTGCGATCAGGGCAGCAATCCGTTCGGACTTGGCAAGCAGTTGGTCGTTACTGAGCGTGCCACTGCTCATCTCTACCTCCAATCGCGCCTTTTCTTCCTCCAACTGCGGGATTTCGGCATCCAACGATTCGAACTCTTTGCGCTCTTTGAAGGAGAGTTTCTTCTTCTGTTCTTTCTCAGGGCGGGGAGACTTTTTCGCCGCCGAGTCGTTTGAAGCGGGTGCGGCAGCCGATTTTTTCCGCTCCTGCTCCGTCTGCATCTCCTTCCAAAGGCGGTATTGCGTGTAGTTGCCGGGGAAATCCTGTATCTCGGCATTCCCGTGAAAAACCAGCAGATGGTCGACCACCTTGTCCATGAAATAGCGGTCGTGCGATACGACGATGACGCAGCCTTTGAAGCCGCGCAAGTATTCCTCCAAGACATTGAGCGTCACGATGTCCAAATCGTTGGTCGGCTCGTCAAGCACCAAGAAGTTCGGATTGCGCATCAAGACCGTGCAGAGGTACAGTCGACGTTTCTCGCCCCCGCTCAACTTATGGACATAACTATGTTGCTTTTCGGGTGTAAAGAGGAAATAGTTCAGAAACTGGGAAACACCCAACTTGCGCCCGTCGCCCAAGTCGATATACTCGGCAATGTCCTGTACGACGTCGATGACCTTCATCCGCTCGTCGAACTGCAACCCCTCTTGGCTGTAATACCCGAAGCGAACTGTCTCGCCCACGTCAAAACGCCCGCTGTCCGGTTCCAGTTCGCCCACCAGCATCTTAATAAAGGTTGACTTGCCCGTCCCGTTGTTCCCGACAATACCCATCTTTTCATACCGGGCAAAGATATAATTGAAATCTTCCACAATCTTCAAGTCGCCGAACCGTTTCGAAACATGTTCCGCCTCGAATATCTTTGAACCGATGTAAGAAGCCTTCACATCCAGATTCACCTTTCCCTGTTCGTGCTGCTGTTTCGCCCGCTTCTCCAACTCGTAGAACGCGTCGATGCGATACTTCGCTTTCGTCCCGCGTGCCTGCGGCTGGCGACGCATCCAGTCGAGTTCTTTCCGGAGCAGGTTGCTTGCCCGGTCGATGTCGGCATTCTGCGCATCTATCCGCTCTTGCCGTTTCTCCAGATAATAACTGTAATTTCCTTTATATTGATAAAGCTGCTTGCGGTCAATCTCGATAATTTCGCTGCATACGCGATCGAGGAAATAGCGGTCGTGCGTCACCATCAAGATGCTGATGTTCGCACGCGAAAGATAACCTTCCAGCCATTCGGTCATCTCCAAATCGAGATGGTTGGTCGGCTCGTCGAGGATAATCAGTTCCGGTTCCGTAATCAAGACGTTCGCCAACGCCACCCGCTTCAGCTGTCCGCCGGAGAGCGTCTCGACTTTCTGGTCGAAATGGTGAATCTTCAGTTGCCCCAAGATTTGTTTCGCCCGTTGCTCGTAGTCCCAAGCCTTCAAGCTGTCCATGCGAAGAAGCAGTTCGTCCAACCGCGACTGGTCGCCCGACGCCAACGCCTGTTCATAGTCGGCAATCAGCCGCACCGTCTCGTTCGGCGAATAGAAACAGGCTTGTAAGACGGTCAGTCCTGCCGGATAGTGCGGAGTCTGCTCCAGATAGCCCACCCGCAAATCGTTGCGAAAGACCACCGATCCGCTGTCGTAATCCTCCTTCCCGGCAAGAATATTCAGCAACGTCGTCTTTCCCGAACCGTTCTTGGCAATCAGCCCGATTTTCTGTCCCTGCGCAATCCCGAAGGTTATCTCTTCAAAAAGCACCAAATCGCCGAAGCTCTTGGTCAGCTTGTCCACTTGCAAATAGCTTGTCATAAAAACGCCTCTCTTAATTTCCCACAAAGGTACAAATTATCAACGAGCCAACAGTCCGTAGACAAAAAAGTTCCGGAAACAAATGCCTCCGGAACCTCTTTACTTTGTATAGCTCTCGACCTTCGCAGGGGAAAAGCTACATAGAACTTTTAAATACTTTTATTATTAATATAAACCAGGTCGCTTTTCGCCTTCGCAGGGTACTTTGGAACGGTTGCCCGCGCGACCTTATTTAGAATTATTTCTTTTTTGTATGGAGACGCGGCACGCCACGTCTCTACCATTCGTTTTTTATCTCGTCAATTATTTCACGATTGCTTTCACAGCCTCTTCGCCTTCAACGGCTACGACTACTACACCTTGCGGAGCGGCAATGGTAGCGTTGTCAGAAGTGATAATCGTATTAGCTACAACCTGACCTAAGATGTTGCTTACGACTACTTGCTTACCGGCTGCACCTGCGATTGTGATTTGACCGTTGCCGGCGATGACTTTAACCTCAGAAGCGGTGATTTCGTCGTTAGCGGTTGGAGTTTCAGCGCCTTCGATACCGAATGTCAATGCATCTTCGACATTCTTAGTTAAGTAGAGAACACCGTTTACTTGACGTAAATAAGAACTTGTAGCGACGTTTTCTACAATGTACTCTCCTTCTGTCGGAGTGATTTGGAAAGCAAAGGCTGCAATATTCTCGTCCATTTCATAAACGGTCGTGTCTACTGATGCATCATCATTAACTGTGATAACAGCCAATGAATCGAAACCGGCAACATAAGCTTTACCAAATTCAACTGTTGAAACCTCTACGCCACCTACTGTTTCAAATTCAGTCGGCATCATATACATCTTGTTACCGTCTGCACGGTTAGCAGAATCCAAACTTGCACAAGTTGTAATGTAATACAACGGTTTGGTTACATCTTCCAAGCATGCTGTATCTACCCACATTGCGAACTGGTCTTCGATATATTCAGCATCATTGTCTGTTACGCTCTTCAAGATACCTGTGTTATCATCACCCTTAGAGATTGCCAACGAAGTATTCTGTGAAGAATAAATCCGCTTGTGACCCGGAACACCTTCGATTGTCAGATAATCAGGAGCTTCTGGAGTTTCAAGTGCCCAGAAACCGTTCAATTGAGTTGCTGCAGCATCGTCAACAGCTAATTTTATAAATTTAGCTTCCGAAGCCGATACACTCAGTTGATCATACATCTGTGCCGTATTATTAGCAAATATGATCTGATACTCATTTTCTTTACCAGTAGAACGGAATACAACAAGAGAAGCATCAGCTTCGTCACCTAATGTTACATCTGTAACACCATTATTTGACGTAACAGAACCATCCGTTACCAAATATTTATCCGTAAATTGCTTGTACAACTTATAAACGCCATATTCCATATTAACACCGAAGGCAACTGTATCTACAGGTTCAACCTTGAACATCGATGCTCCTTCTAACGTTGCATCAGCATCTACACTAACAACATCTTTCTCATCTACCATATAGGCACTTCCGATGCCAGAAGTAAACTTCAGAGCTACTGCCAAGTTTCCAACTTCATCACTTGAGAAGAAACGATATCCAACATGATTGTCTGCTGCAACTTCTGCTGGAACAGCTTCTAATTCAAAAGTAGTACCACCGATAATGTACTTTCCTTCATCGTTTACATAAATACGACCGGTCAAAGAATTTACTCGATCACCAGATTCACGGTTTACCACCGTATATTTACCATTTGAACCAGTGAAAACATATTGTGTTCTTGCTAACAGATCATTATTCATATCCTTGGCTGCATTATTATCTGAGTATACAGGTGTCCAGGGAGCAGATAAACTCATATTTGCATACGCATATTTATCATCTTTATACTTCACATAATAGATGCCGTTTGCAATATTAGCCTTTGCTCCCAAAGCCAAAGTGATAACCGGCAATTCATATACATATTCTCCTGTAGTACCAGAAATTCTTGCCGTTGTCAACTCGTCATTGCTATCAGAAAAACCTGCCCAGCTAACATAAGATACTTTCGGAGCTGCAGCAAATTCAGAAGGAGTTGCATCTTCTGTATATGTCGGTACACCAAATGCTTTAATCAATAGTTGGTCATCTTCACCAACCAATGTCACATCTTTATAAATAGCGAAACGGTAGTTTTGATTCTGGCGACCAGGAGCATACCAACGGCCATCGAGTTGTCCAGTTGTAGAATTCACAGATGCACTATCAACCGCAAATTTATATCCAAAAGCATCCATTCCGTTTACGTCAATACCACCTACAGCATCATACATTGTTGTATCAACCACAACAAAAGCATCTGTATTGTATTTAGCATCCCCCGTATACTTTTCTTCATCAACTTTTAAGATTTTACCATCTACAACACGCAAACCAATATTTTTCTCTCCACTTGTCGCTGAAGTACCCAAATCATAAGCTTTCAACGTCTGTACAAATGGATTTTCAGTATCATTCAATCCTTCAATCGCCATCTTGAAAGATTCGCCATCACCTTCATTATTCAGCAAATTTGCGCTCATATAGATATGACCCGGACGAACAATTTTATATTTTGAAGCAGCACTTTCTTTTGCGATTTTTACTTCTTCCACAGCATTTCTGCTCGTTCCACTTTCAATCGAATAATAAGTTCTTGTACCATCCTCATTAATCACAAAGCTTTTCAAATAAGCATCGTCATATTGTGCGTCAGCAACATCAATAAACCACGCATTCAGACCTGCAGCGATTATGGCATTTCCTTCTTTTTCAAACTGTAAAGTTTTACCAGTAGCCTTGTTCGTGATGGTATAATACCCTAAATTTTCATCACCATACGGAGCAAAAGCCCACAAAGTAGAGTCTATTGTTTCCAGGGCAGTAATAGCGATTTCGGCAGTAGCACTTGTTAAGTCCGTATACAACTGTGCTACATCGACAACTTTCACACTGTCTTTGCCATTGTGAGTAGTTGCCTGCAATGCGTACCCTGTGGTCGAACTATTACCATTGATTATTTGATAATAATACTTCACATCAGGTCCTGTCCCATTGCTTCCAACTTCCAATGTCTCAGCTGCTCTCTCAATCAACGTTGGAGATGACACCTGGGCAGAAGCACCAACTGCTGCCATACAAAAAGTGGCACCAGCTAAAAGTGTAGAAAACTTTTTGTTCATAATTCAATTTGTTTAATTAATTAATAATATAAATGTATGTGTATAAATCACTTATCGTTCTTGGAATCGTTTCCTGCCCGACTGTTAATTATTGTCTTTTGACAGGTAAAACGTTCGTTTTTTTCTGTCATTTTTTGAGGTTTGTTTGGAAAAGGGGAGTTTTTGTCCTCTTTTTGCTATCTGATTGATAAGAAAGAAGATAGATTTGAGAAAAATATTGACGGAAAAGATTGCAGGTTCAAAAACTATGCGTATTTTTGTGACGAAATAAACGAACGTTTTTTCTGTCATTTTACACTTTTTAATTCTCCATCCCAATTTGCTTATTTTCAACGACAAAAGAGGAAAAAGGACACTCTTTTGATATTCTTACGCGCGTACATATTTTAATATAATTGGCTATGGACAATCAAAAAAGGATTTGCTTAGCAAGGAGGATGAAAACTGCTCGATAAGCAGCCTGTTGTCGCGTCGGTAAGCAGAGGGGGTGTCTGCTTACCGACGCGACAACGGTCGCTTCCTCGATAAGATTTTTACCTGCTCCTCGAGTAAGGTCTCGGCTGCTCCTTAAGTAAAGTGCAGGCTGCTTAGGGAGTAACCTGCACCTTGCTCGAGGAGCAGTTTTTCTATCATTACCCGCCGGGTATTTTCAACTTCCCGGCAGGTAAAAGAGATTAGACAGAACGTTTTTCCAAAAACATGATATAGAACAAAAACATTCACTCTTTTTGTGAACATTCCAAAGGAAAACATTATTTTTGGAATGATGAACCACTCATTACAATTTGTCGACTAATGGAAATAAGTAACCATTATAAATAAAGCAATATGGAAACAACAAAAAAGAAAATTTATGCACCCGACAAGTTAATTTGTGCCGAAGCCATACATCCCGGCGAAATGCTAAAAGACGAATTGCAAGCACGTGGCATTTCACAACGCAAGTTCGCCGCAATTATCGGTATGCCCTATACGGCTTTCAACGAAATCATCAATGGCAAACGCCCTATCACGACCGATACCGCACTAAAAATAGAAGCAGCCACCAATATTGCTGCCGATTTGTGGTTAGGTTTGCAGGCAGATTACAATATGCAAACTGCCCGACGTGACAATCGGCTTTCTGCCATGCTTGAACAAATACGCCAAGCCGTAGCCATCTTATAAGACAGTCGATATCTCGCACTTTACCTCTCTGCACCAACACTCATTTCCTTCGAGGCAAAGACCTCTCTTTCCTCAGGTAATAGCCGTCGCCCATGTAGGTTACTTCATACGTGGAGTCTTGTCGGACACGATGGACATACATGCTCCCGAATACATACAGCGCAGAATCCAAATCGAGCCGCAACAGTGCCGGATAGGCACTTTCCGGAATCGAATCAACCGCACACAGTCCGGCATTTTCCAACTGCCTATTCAATAAGGTATCTTTCTGCATCTTGAAAAGGATGAGCGAATCTTGTGTTTGCAAATAGAACGTATCCTTCTCCAGCACACTGTTTATAGCCCCTTCCCCGTCTGACGCAACGGGTTGCAACGTGGCGTAGTCCGTAATGTCCAAAGAGAAATGTTTATTAGAGATGTAATAGTTTTGAGCTGTTTCCTTTGTTTCCTGAGGCGGATAATTCCCCCGTTTCGTCTGGGAAATCCGTTCGATCTCTTTTGCCGTTATCCCCGGAATGTAAGTGACCGTAGCAAGCGACACTATCGCCAAGCAGGCCACATACCAATAACGGCCCGTCCGACGCGTGAAAAACAACAAGACCATCCCGGTCAAAATCACACCGGCCACTACCAGATAGACACGGGCTTCCGTGTAACCATATTGATGAATGCGGTAACACGCCCCTACCCAATAAAGCAGCATCGTCGGGAATGCAACCCCGCTGGCATGTCGATACAACCAGTCATAATAACGTTTCTTCAAAAACGGTTGGCATCCTTTTAAAAGGAACAACGCCGACACAAAAAACGTAACAATATACGCCACGCCCCCTTTGGGCAAAGACCACAAAACGATAATCTTCAACAGATAAAGATACAAAATCACAGCATAGGCAAGCAATGCCGGCGAAAGCACATAGTTCAGCAACGTGTCAAACAGGCGGTCGAACGTTTTCCCTGTTTCCGCTTCCTTTTCCTGATTAAACAACAAAAAGAGCAGAGGCATCACCGTAAGGAACACGATACTCAACGAATAGGTTACAAACCGTTCCTCCCCCTGTTGCCAGATTTCGAAAATATATTGTACTGAATGGTAAATCGAATTCACCAGCAGCCAAGCAACACCCGCCAAAAATCCGGCCGAAAGCCAAGCAAACAAATAGCGAAGGGCCTTCCGGACAAAAGCCACATTCTCGCGCTGTCTGTCGGAAATAAGATAAAGCAATTGCACCACCAGCAGCGTCACCCCATAATGAGCCGTCCAAATAGATACCTCCGCCGACAAGAACAATACCGGCACGAACAGGAACAAAGAGAGATAATAAATCCCCCGCCCACGTGTTCCGGCCGTCAGCGTATTCAACATATAGGTGACCAAAAAGAATACGGGAGAATAAGATACCACCGTAACCAGCCGCCGGCTCTCCGTTTCGTAACACACACAGCCCAAACAGCCCAGCAGAACTGCCAATCCCACTTCGACCGGATGCTGCCGGAAGGCGACAAGCAACCGGCGTACAAATGTTTTTATTCGATTTTTCATATTCCTATTTTTATTTCCCCTCCGCCTAATGATAAAACGGACAAAGGGTAGATTTATTTTCTTCCTGCCCAATATGCCAAAATGAACCATTTCCTGCCAATCTTTCCACTTACTATCCATGACTTCTGCCAGCTTTACGCATACGGGGTCTGGCACGCCTTTTGCATAAGGTATAGTGCTTTCGGATTAGCAATAAGACGAGAGCAGAAAAAGAAAATGAATGTTTAATTAAATAATTGGAGGACTGTATTATGACACCGATGATGAGAAGAAGTCAAAATTGGTTACCGTATGTATTCAACGACTTGTTTGACAACGACTGGATGATTAAAGCAAATTCTACAGCTCCGGCAATCAACGTTATTGAAACGGAGAAAGAATACCACGTAGAGGTTGCTGCTCCGGGCATGACAAAAGAGGATTTCAATATCCGCATCGACGAGAACGACAACTTGGTCGTTTCGATGGAGAAGAAAGAAGAAAAGAACGATAACAAGAAAGATGGACGCTATCTGAGACGCGAATTCTCGTATAGCAAGTTCCAGCAGACAATGGTACTTCCGGAAAACGCCGAGAAAGATAAAATCGAGGCAAAAGTGGAGAATGGCGTGCTGAACATCATTATCCCGAAGATGACGGAAGAAGAGGCAAAAAGATCGGAAAAGGTAATCGAGATTAAGTAACAACATGAGGGGTTTGCTTCGGGCAGCAGCTATGCCGCACGGGGCAAACCTTTCTTTTTATTTGCCATTTTACTATTCAATATTTACATAAACTCAACGGAAAGAAAGGAAACGAATTATGGTTTTAAGTCAGAAATTAGCAAGCGCGTTCAACGAACAAGTGAACGCTGAAATGTGGTCGTCCAACCTGTATCTGTCCATGGCAGTCCACTTCAAGAAAGTCGGTTTGAACGGTTTTGCTCACTGGATGGAAAAACAGGCAGAAGAGGAGATGGATCATGCACGCAAGATGATTGATTATGCCATCGACCGCGGTGGCGACATCACCATCGGACAGGTCAACGTTGTTCCGACGGCATGGGGCAGCGTGACAGAGGTATTCGAACATGTCTACAAACATGAATGCTACGTCTCTGAACTGATCGACAAGATGGTAGGGATTGCCAAAGAAGACAAAGATTACGCATCGGAAGACTTCCTCTATGGCTTCGTTCGCGAGCAGGTAGAAGAAGAGGCTACGGCCAAAACAATCGTCGACCAACTGAAGAATTACGGTGAATGCCACGTCGGCATCTTGGATCATCGGTTGGGAAAAAGAGACTAAATAATGGACAATTGACAATGGACAATTGACAATTAGCTTCGCGCTCGGTGAAAACCAATTGTCAGTTGTCCATTTTCTATCCCTAATTGTCAATTGTTAATTGTCAATTACCTTCAGTAACGCCTTTCCCCAAAGCTCTCCCAACGCGGCTGCCCCCTTTGCATTCGGATGCAAATAGAAGGTGCCAGCATTTCCTTTCTCCGGAAACAGTTCTTCCTGATGATGTTTTTCAAAATAGGCGAAGCCTTCGGTGTCGCCCATAAAAACTTGCCCCGGGTATCGTGTGGAATAGTCTTTTACTAATTCCTGTAATACCGGATAATAGCTTTGCAAACGGTCTAATCCTTCTTGCATATAGCGGGCACCATTATAGGTGTTCGGGCTGTACCAGACGGGCCGATGCAAAACAATCTTGCAAGCGGGATAAAGCGCCAGCAAACGGTCAATAATCGTTTTCATATTGGCCCGATAGGTATCGGGGGAAACCGGCGCACCATTTGTTCCGCTGCATGCACTGTCGTTTGTCCCGAGCATGACGGAGAAGAGCAGCGTCGCCCATGTTTCGTCCTTAAACTGGTCGGCCACCTGCGTGACGTTCGGGAAAAGTTTCCCCTTGTCGGGCAGGAAATCAAACGTTGTACTGCCGCTCACGCCCTGGTTGGAGTAGCGAACAGTCCCGACACCCGGCTGCAAACGCAAATAGGCCGCAGCCTTGACGGGAGGCGCTTCATGGCGCGGATCGTCCAAGATAACTCCTTGTGTGATACTGTTCCCGATGAACACAATGTTCAAGTTTTGCCGTTCTTCGCCATGAAGGGAAGCCGCCAACCATAAACAAGCCAAAATACTGATAACTCTTTTCATTGTTCTATTCCTTTTATTCGTTTACACTTACCTGACAAATGTTCTATATCAAGGCGCAAAATATGCGTCCGATGGAACGACTTCTCAATATATTTCTCCCCGATCTCTTCATATTCCGGGCTATATTTCTTGACCAACAGGCGCAATGCCCGGCGACGTTCTTCGTCCGAAAGATCGAGCTGGACGGTCCCGAACAGGTGCACACTCTCGTATGCCGTCGTAAACTGGTGCGGAATCACCCGCGTCTTCCCGACCACACAAAAGCTCACCCGGGGATTTTCGCGCAGGCAATCCAACTTATACCCTTCCGGCGCGCAATGGAAATAAAGGCTATTC
>CALUTX010000064.1 GCA_944323815.1 uncultured Parabacteroides sp.
CAAATCAATAAAAATTAGAGTTCGTCAAATCCCAGGATAAGGAGTTGGCGAACTCTATATTCTCATATAATCCTCAGTGTGTTTTGAATAGTGAGGACTTTTTCAGTGCCCTCCTAAAAAAGAGCAGCTTTTTATGTTTATTTTGATTTTAAATCAATTACGCCTGATTCAATATCTTGCATGATCGGCTCTATAATCTCCTGCATCGCTTTTAAAACTTTTCCATTCGTCATATTGCGGAGGGTGTTGATGTCATTCCAATATCTATATTGATTGAAATACTGATAACCGAAAGGCCATTCTTTACTGGCTCCTCCACTAAAATTATAATATTGTTGCTGCTTTATTTCAACAAGTTTTCCGCCATAATATGATATTCCATAAAAAACACCAGGACTGATCGTTTCTTGATAAAACCAAATAGCCCAAGGCTGAAACTCTTCTTTATAAATAAATATTCCTTGATATTTACCTCCTTCCAAAACATTTCCATCTGAGCCAAATAACCAACCTTTACTTTCTACCCAATTTTTTAATTCATCAAAAAATCTTTGTTTGACAATTTTTGTAATTTCCATTTGATTCTCTAAAATTGCCAACGTAGCCTCTACATTTCCTGCATTTGTCAATAATGCTATTAATTCTTGATTGTTATTCTCGTTCATATTTTTACCAGTTAATTGTTCAATTAAAGATTTATATTGCCGAATTGTTTCTCTTACCAAAGGATGGCAAGCAGCCAATTCGATACAACGCTCTAACCATAAAAGTATTTTCTGATTATACCCAACCAAAAAATAATCTCGATCCAATTCCAACTGCCTATCTTCATTCTTATTAGAATATTCCGATGCATCATGCCCGTCTAAAGTCAAATATAGCAGTCGAAAATTATCCGCATATTTATCTTTAGCAAAATTAAAATATCGGATTAATTGATTTTCTTGATCTCCCGCATAAATCTTATTTTCTATAAGAATCGCTTTATCTTTTGAAGTAATCAGAATATCAATTCGGCCACCTACCGTACTATCTTCATTCTTAAAACCAATATGATATTCTACCTGAACCTCAGCAAAAACGGTATCAAAATCAAAGTTATCCAAATCCAATATAGATAAAAATGCTTTCAAAAAAGCATCTCCTACGCCATGACCTCCTTTAGGATTAAGTAATTCTGCAATAAAAGCAGAATGAGTCCGAGTTTCATTCGCTTCCAAATTCAAAATACTAAATACATTAAAGTATTCACCTCGCTTTCGACAATCTTCCTGTTCCTGCTTATCCCTAACGACAATACGAGAAACATCTCTCAGTAACATTTGAAAAGCATCCATACAATTAAAAATAATTATCAAAATTAATACACCACAACCTTCTTCTTACAACATCGGCGAATGATTCTTTCCGCCGTTAGGATTCTTTGGGCAAATAGAACCTGCCATAAGCCGCAAAGATGAATACTGATGCCCGCAATATTTACAGGTGTATTGGCTTTTCTCTGAACCTTCATAGAGTTTGTGGTTGCGCCCACCATTCGGATTTTTGGGACAAACACTTTGTGCTAACAGATGGACGGAACTATAACTCTGTCCACAATACTCACAATAAAACTTTGCCATAATCTTAAACTTTAAATAACTTGCTTACTCTTTCGTTTTTCGGCATTCACGGCTATGTATGAGGTTTTTCCGGATAATGAAAAAAGGACACAGCTCAACTTTTTTCCTATCCATTCGGTTGGGCTCTGGTAAAGCCTGAAATCAGAATAAGTGAAAAAGTAACCTGCGCCCTTGTAGGGGTGTAAACTATACTTTGACAATATTCTTGATTTCATTTTTAAATTTACCAGATTTAACCGAATCAAATAATTGTCAGGTCGTTATGCAATATGTCTTTTTATGCTTCTTTTCTTGTTTCCCTTGTTTTAAAATTTTGTTCTCCACAAAACTATGAAACTTTTTGGAAACAGCGAAACAATTAATAAACAATATACGCAGGTTACTCAAATAGTTTACGCTTTCAGCTTAGACAACAACAACTGTACCTCTACTTCTCGGTTGTCATCAGGCATCACGATTATTCCCAAACGAATTTCTTTGTACTTCAGATGTGAGCGTATAAAATCTTCAAACTCCCTTATTTCAGCTGTTTCTAATGGATACAAAGAAGGATAATGCACACAAACTATCGCGTGATTATACATATCCAAATCCAGTTTTTGATATTTCGCCATTGATTCCGCAATATAGGCAAGCCTTCCCTCATGTCCATGCGTGACGGCATGAAAGTTCCATTCCCTACCATAATCAACCGTAAGCATGAACTCCACATCCGAACGATTGAAACTGCTTTCGGGCACAGATAGTGATTCGACCAGCTCCAAACGCCTACTCATTCTCTTCAGATATTCCCTCCTTTGTTCTTGTCGGTATTTACGTTTTCGTTTAGAACGGTTCATCCGGTTATCTCCCCATTTCAATGGAAATTCCAATTCGATCAAACGGATTCCATACGGGCCACGACTACGTAAACGTCTTGGATTCTGATGTTTCCAAATACTTTCTTCTAATCTATCCAATGCTATCTCATAGCGATTTTGAGGCTTAACACGTCCCAACATCCGATCAAATGTCTTACTTTGCTCTTCCGGAGAAAAACCATAAAACGTAATCTCCCATAGACAATACATAGCCAACTCTTCCAAACGGAGATGTACATCTTCGGCAACCGCTATTTCTTTCGACAAACATTGCTCCCAATCTGCATCATGCATATTAGAAACACTAATCCATCTATCTTCTTCATCGCCACACCATTCTACACGAACTGTCCCTTTATAACCCAAATCCGGCTCCATATTCCGCAACCTATCATAGGCCTCTCGAAAAAGATAAAAGTCTTTATCATTTTCTGCTTCTCGCTCTTTTAAACAAGGCAACAACTCATCAAACGAAACCTGCATGATTAATTCTTTCAGTGTCATACCAATTGATTTTATTCTTTATACTTTATACTTCATTTCATTCTTCGCCACCCGGTCGTAGAGCACAATCGAACCGGCTACGGCCACATTGAGCGAAAACGCACCGGGAATTTGCACGATGTCATCGCATACAGACAGTACCTCCTGCGGCAAGCCGTGGTCTTCTGCACCCAACAGATACACGGCTCGTTCCGAATGTTTATATGTGGCTAACGGCACACTCCGTTCTGCCAACTCGACACCGACTAAACGGGCTCCCTTAGGCAAAGTAGTGTGGAATTGTTCAAACGTCTGATACTCGAATAGGGGCAAATGTTTCCAGCTCTTCAGCGTATCCGTCCGCATGGTTTCATAGCGTTTCCCAATCAAGAAAATAAAATCTGCATTGAAAATATGCGCCGAACGCCACAAGGTTCCCATATTACTTACGGTCTTCAGGTCGTAAATGCCAATCCCAAAGAACCCTCTTCCATGTTCCGGAATCATTATGTTTGGATACTGTTTCATTTTTTACTCGTTGAATTTTTCACAAAAATGAACAGTACTTACGCCAAATCATGGCGCATGGTCAAAAAAATTTCCCCAGCAGGGAATCTCATTTTCCTGCGGGAGAAAATTTATTTCCCTGCCGGGGGATTTTTTTTCGCTCGGCAATCAAACTAATACGTTCCTTCACCCATTCAACCGCTCCACGCTCTTCACTCCTTTTACCGCTTTCAGTTTTTTGATCAGGAGGTTGAGGGAGGTGGTGTCGCGGAGCATGACGGTGAAGTTACCTTGGAAGAAGCCGTCTACCGAATCAATGTTCAGGGAACGGAGCGTAACGCCCGGCTCTTTGCTGATGACGGAGGTGATGTTGGTCACAATCGCAATGTCGTCGCGGCCAATCACGCGGAGGGTCACAATATAGCCATTGTCACCTTTGCCGCTCCATTTCGCCCGGATAATGCGATAACCGAAACGGCTGAACATCTCCTGCGCGTTCGGGCAGTCCATCCGGTGAATCTTAATGCCATGTGTCGAAACAAAGCCGAACACCTCATCGCCATAAATCGGGTTGCAACATTTGGCCAACTTATACTCGATGCCGGTCAGGTTTTGGTCGATGACGAGAACATCTTTGTTGGTCGCGATTTCTTCCGCCTCCGTCGTGGTGACAAACGTTTCGGCGCTGCGCGTTTCCATGTGCTCGTTCGTTTCCGTCTCACGACGGGCAAACTCAACGTACTCGTCAATCACATGGTTGGGGTCTAACCGCTCTTCCGCAATCTCGATATAGAAATCCGTAACCGTCTTGAATCCCTTTTTTTTGATATAACGCATCAACATCGGCTCGTCCATCTCGATTTTGCGGTTCTTGAAACGGCGTTGGAGCATCTCTTTGGCGAAATCGACCGCCTTCGCCGTCTCCTCGCGGAGGGCCTGCTTGATTTTGACACGTGCTTTCGAGGTGACGACGATATTCAGCCAGTCGCGTTTCGGGCTTTGTGTGGGCGAGGTAACGATGGAAACCGTATCGCCATTGTTCAATACATATTTAATCGGCACATTCTTCTCGTTGACTTTTGCCGAGACGCACCGGCATCCCAAATTGGTATGAATCGCAAAAGCAAAATCGAGCACCGTCGCCCCTTTCGCCAACTTAATCAACTCGCCGGTCGGCGTGAACACATAGATTTCGTCCTTATAAAGGTCCATTTTGAAATCCTGCATCAGGTCAAGCGGATTGTTTTCCTTAGCCTCCAATGCAGCACGCACGTTGTTCAGGAACTCATCCAAGCCCGACTCCTCTTTCACCCCTTTGTATTTCCAGTGTGCCGCCAGCCCCCGCTCGGCAATCTCGTCCATGCGGCGGGTGCGGATTTGTACTTCGACCCATTTGTTTTGCGGCCCCATCACGGTGATGTGCAAACTCTCGTAGCCGTTCGTCTTCGGGATGGAAATCCAGTCTTTCATCCGCTTGGGGTTGGGTTGGTACATATCGGTAATGATGGAGTAAACCTGCCAGCACTCCGAACGTTCTTTCTCGAGCGGCGTATCGAGGATGATACGGATGGCAAACAGGTCATAAATCCCCTCGAAAGGAATGTTCTGCTTCTTCAGCTTATTGTTGATGGAATGAATCGACTTCGTGCGCCCCTTGATGTCGAAATGCAAACCGGCTACCTCAAGTTTTTGCTTAATCGGCGCGATAAACTCGGCGATATAAGCGTCGCGCGACCGTTTCGTCTCGTTCAGCTTCTGCTTGATGAAGTCATATTGCTTGCGGTCGGTATATTTCAGCGACAAATCTTCCAGCTCGCTCTTAATCGCGTAAAGCCCCAACCGATGCGCCAACGGCGCGTAGAGATAAGAGACTTCCATCGCCAGCCGACGCCGTTCGTCGTCGTCCTTGATCTGCTTGCCCAAGCGCATCAGACAAAGCCGATCGGCAATCATAATCAGGATAACCCGTACATCTTCCGCAAACGAGAAAAGCAGTTTGTGGAAGTTTTCCGAATCGACCGCCGTGCTCCGCGCATACAGTTCGGTCGTCTTGACCAACCGGCTAATCATCAATGCGATGTCGTCGCCAAACGTATGGCGCACCTCATCCAGCGTCAGCGCCTGTTTCATGACCGGCCGATAGAGCAACAGGGCAATGACAGACGTACGCTTCAACCCGATTTCGTGCGTGGCAATCAACGCGGTGTCGATATGCCGAAGCAATCCGTTGATACCATTCTTATCCCGTCCGTAACAATCCAACGCCACCACTCGCTTCAACAGGGACTTCATCTTGCCCACATCTTCCTTCTGCAAGAACGAAGACAAGTAACGCACTAACTGCTTGTATTTGGAGAAAAACTGCGTTTTCTCCTCTTCGGTGAAAAACGGTTGTCTATTATCCATCGTCGTCTATCTTTTTGTTGCCTTTTCAAAGGCCGTCAATAAAATGTAGCGTAAAAATACGTTTTTCTGTGAATAATTGTACGATTTCTGCCCTTCTTTTTATACATTTGCGTTACATACATGCATGGCTCTTTCATTTACAACCTTACATGTAACCGGAACAGGCTACCCGCCGGGTAAGTTTGTCCAGGCGTCGGGAAAGAGAGTTTCTCCCGGAGGGTAAACGAAAAAAAGCCGTGATATACATCGGATTATTTATTCACTAAAAAGCAGAAATACTATGCTAAACGCTAAAGATTTAGAATTATTGGCAAAGAAAGGGATCAGCGAGCAACAAATCAATGAACAATTAGCCTGTTTTGTAAAAGGGTTTCCGTTTCTTGATATCACCGCTTCTGCATCCGTCGAAAAGGGGATTCAAGTAGTCCCACAAGAAAAACAGGCCGCTTACATGGAGGCATGGGATGGTTATCTGGCTAAAAACAAAAAGATTCTGAAATTCGTCCCGGCTTCGGGCGCGGCAAGCCGCATGTTCAAGAATCTGTATGCGTTTCTGACAGCCGACTACGACGCGCCGCAGAGTGCATTTGAGAAGCAATTCTTCGGCGAGATTCAAAAATTCGCGTTTTACAATGCGCTCAACAAAGCGTGCGTCCAAAACTACAATCGCGACATTCCGGCTCTGTTGGCACTCGGTCAATACAAAGCCATCGTCTCTACACTATTGGATGCGAAAGGGCTGAACTACGGACAACTGCCCAAAGGGCTGCTCCTTTTCCATTCCTATCCGCAAACGGCCCGCACAGCGATGGAGGAACATCTGGCGGAAGGTGCAATGTACGCCAAGAACAATGCCGGCGAAGTGAACATCCATTTTACCGTCTCGCCGGAACACCGGGCGCTGTTCGAACAGCTGGTCAAGGCCAAAACGGTGACATACGAAGAGAAATTCTCCGTGAAATATGACATCTCCTTCAGCGTACAGAAACCCAGTACGGACACCCTTGCCGCCGACATGGAGAACCAACCTTTCCGCGACAAAAACGGCAACCTGTTGTTTCGTCCGGGCGGCCACGGCGCACTGATCGAGAACCTGAACGATGTGGATGCCGACGTAGTGTTCATCAAAAACATCGACAACGTGGTGCCCGACAGTTTCAAATGCGCCACCGTCATCTACAAGAAAGTGCTTGCCGGCGTGTTGGTTTCGTTGCAGGTACGTATCTTCCACTATCTGGAACTCATCGACAGCGGTAAATATTCGCACGACCAAGTCGAGGAGATGATTCATTTCCTGCAAGACGAACTGTGCATCCGGAACCCGCAAATCAAACTGCTGGAAGATGCCGAGCTGGTGCTTTACCTGAAACGCAAGCTGAACCGCCCGTTGCGCGTCTGCGGTATGGTGAAAAACGTGGGCGAACCGGGCGGCGGACCGTTTCTTGCCGTCAATCCGGACGGGACAGTCTCCCCGCAGATTCTCGAAAGTTCGCAAATCGACCTCAGCGACCCGGCAAAGAAAGCGATGTTCGAACAGGGAACGCATTTCAACCCCGTCGACCTTGTGTGCGCCCTGAAGAATTACAAAGGCGAGAAATTCAACCTGCCCGATTACGTAGACAAGAATACCGGCTTCATCTCCCAAAAGAGCAAAGACGGCCGCGAACTGAAAGCCCTCGAACTGCCCGGCCTCTGGAACGGCGCGATGAGCGACTGGAACACCGTCTTCGTCGAAGTCCCCATCGAAACCTTCAACCCGGTCAAAACGGTGAATGATTTGCTGAGGAGGGAGCATCAGTAAAAGAAATGTAATATTCTTCTCTCACAAAATATCCGACATTTGAGAGTCTATCCAATTAAATGTCGGATATGCTTAAAAAGGTCACACTATTTTATTTTTCCTACTATGACAGATAAGAAACAAGAATATTACAAAGGTCAAATATTTGCTGTTTTAACCTATTTGGACACAATCATTACGTCGGATTGGAGTTGCCATGACACAGAATTCAAAAAAGCAACTTCTATCAATCGTTTAGCAGAAATTGCAAACATGTCAAAACGCAATTTACAAATAATGTTTCAAGCCTATTTACACGAATCAATCGGCTCTTATAAAAATAGACTAAGATTAGAGTATGCCCAGCAACTTTTTAAAGATAACCATCTAACTATATCAGAAATATCTGATACTATAGGTTTCGCTAATCAACCCGCATTCAACAACACGTTTAAGAAACATTATGGCACCACACCTGCTCAAAAGAGAAAAATGTTATTAGAAAAACAATTTGAACATTTTTCTTCATCACATACACCTACATACCGAAAAGAAAATTTAAAAGAAATACAAGTAATATACCTTCCCTTCATTGGTAATTATGAACAAACTACCACCTCTCAATTTGAAGAATATAGTTGGAATCGCTTAGAGGATTTTGCCCTAAAATATGATTTAATCACACACAATACCGAATACTGGGGAATCGCATTTGACGATACCGATATTACAGAAGATAACAAATGTCGCTTTTATGCAGCACTGACCATTACCTCTCTGAATAATATTCGTTTACCAATTACAAATGAAATAAAAACAATGACTCTTCCTGTTGGCGAATATGCTGTATTTACCTATCAAGGAGATTATAATAATCTAAATCATTTCTACGATGCTGTATTACAATCTGTTGATTTCAAAATAGGCAATACCCCTATATTAGAAAAATATCTCAATTCCCCAACCTCTTCTCAAAAAGAAGAGCCACGCATTGAAATATGGTTTCCGGTTGAATCTAATTCCAATCATTAGCTTCTTCTCTTTTCCACTATTTAGATATCACACTATCAAGATCAACACAAAATCGATAATTCTTCTCCATAAATCTAATAAAATCACGTTCATCTACTTTCGCATTCTCAAACAATGCATTTAATCTACCATATGTAGCTTTTCGATCTTTAAAGTTTAAACGCCTTTTTGAACAACTTAAAGAGAACAAACTCACATAATCTTTCTTTTTTACGTATGGGTATTGAGACAAATTTTCATTTATAGCAGAAAATCTATCAAAAAGTTCGTAACAACATTTTAAAGGCCCAACAATATTTTGACATTCCTTTCCTTCTTCGCTCTTTTTCAAACCTCGAATAAGAATTCCTCCAAACTCTACACCCGACGGAACAATTTTTAAATTATCCCAATTAATGCCATCTTTAGAAATTGTATTAAAGCACAGATCAACACCACTCTGATGAAAAAACCAATCGCCCATATTCGCATTACGAGGATAAGTGATAATATCAGGATGATTCTCACTATATAAATAAAACTCAATTTCTAAAAATTCATACACCACACTTCCTTTTTTAATGTAATAACAATTACACAATTTTTCTGCGATTTTCGCAAACCTCGCTTTCAATTCATTTTCAGCCAATTCCACTAAGTTTGCAATATTAAATAAATCATTCAATTCTTCCATCTTTCTCACAATTAAAAAATTCTTTTATAACAACTATCCGATAAGATAAGCCAGCACTGTTTTCCAATTTGGGTATTTTTCAGTTCCATAAAGAATTAATTCACCATTAAAATCAGCAGTACCATTCTGTAATCGATCATCTATAAGATAATCCCCTTTGTTTAAGTTCTTATGATGAGACAAAATCAATCGCTTATGAGCTTCATCACCAAGATAAGTCTTTACCCAATTAAGTTTATCCGACCAAGCAGAAGGGTTCTTCCATGGTGCAGTCGAAAGTATATAAACATCAAAATATTTTGCCAACAGCTTAAAAGAAGAAATCGCATTTTCTATGGGTTTCATCTTTGAAAAGATATGAGGACATTCATCGTATCTACCCTCAAATTCCTGTCGTTCTTTTTCATTCAACAAATTGACTCCTGACTGAAAATCGACTAAAACATTGTCCATATCAATATACAATATAGGTTTCTTATTCTCTTCCATAAATGTATTTACAATTTAAATAAAAACTATTCTTTTATTGTCCACGATAAGCAATTTAAACCACCACCTATTTTCACAGTACTTTTACAATGAATAGGATAAATTTCTAATCGTGTATATGATTCTATCTGTTTCAGTGCTATATCATCCAATTTATTCTCAAAAATAGGGATAAACAAACAATTATTCAAATGTAAATAATTAAGATATGCCCAACTTGTAGACAAATATTTATCTGTTTGATAATGAAGTTCTACAAGTTCAAATCGCGGAGATAAAATCCGAATTAATTCTTTTCTTAAACGCTTATCAAAATCACTATAATGGTTAAGCAACAATCTATTTTCACCTAAATACCGAAGCATTCCATCTGCATGTCCACAACCATCATATACATCTCTTGGTATTATAATTATTTCTGAATTAAATATATCTTCCAATTCTACAAGTAGCTTAGAGAATTGAAAATTTTTATTTTCACATACAACGTTATCAGTCATAATCACACAATTATCACATTTAATCACATTTCCTCCATCCAGATTTATATTACTCTCCTTTATGGGGTATGCCATTCCATGAGTACACAACTTTTGATCCGTAAGATATTCCTTTTTATCTTGTAAGTAATCGGGATTATAAATAAAACGAACAAATTTGTCATAATAAATTTGTATCGGCATGAAATCACGAACCCATAAATCTTTTGTATTTTCAATAAATGAATAAGCAATCTTCTTTTGTTGTAATAAAGGTTCTAAATCTTTCCAGCACTGATAATAAACAATTTCTTTCGAAAAAGAAACCTTATTTGTCATAGAATCGATTATCATTCCCATATTTCTACTCCATTCTCTTTAGCAATTCAATAAATTCTAACATTTGGGCATTTATCTTTATATAGTATTCTATTTGTTCTTGGGTCAAAGGACACTTCATCATTTCTTCCACTTCTTTTTTTCCAGCAATGCTCTTTTTTTGGATTAGAATTGTCATTTCTTTAGGAGTCATATTCTTCATCTTTTTGTAATTAATGGTTCAAATATAGTCTGATTAGTCCATCCAAAAGTTACTCAAAAATGCAAATCCACATTCATCTCTATCATCTATCTACTATATTATTCCAAACATTAAAACAAAAACATAACGTTAATACAAAGAAAATTTAATATTTCTTATTATTTAGAGAAACAGCAGTTTCAGAATACAAATATAAGAGATTTTCTATCGCGGGCAAAATCACTCTTACTTTCAGCAAAAGGCATTCTGAAGAATGTTTTTCTGACAAGATTTGTATTTACAACTTTATATAAGCCTATTTGAAAATAACCGGAGGGAAAATGCCGATACCATTCGGGACTTTGTCTTGTTTTGTCTATATTTTGGACTGAAACAACTCGATACAGGGGATAATTAGGGATGAAAAACGGCCAAAACGTTTTTCTAAGGTCACGGTTTGTCTGTTGTAGAGAATGATTAACAAAAAAACCAAAAGGGCGTGTCAAAAAAGTCTTTGTCATTCCAGGCTTGACTCAGAATTCGGCATCCACAGAGAGAACCCATTTATTTGCTGGAGGCAGGTCAAGCCCGCCATGACAAAGATGTTATTCTGACACAGCCCCTTCCTTATTTACGATATGTTTACAAAGTTTTTCTTCTACTCAGTAGGTAGCTCCAACGTCTCTATATCTTCATAAACCAATCCCCAGCCGCCATTATACTCGACTATACCATCCATCAAGAAAGAGAGCGTATTGCCCTCGCGTGTCATACTGACACCCGTATAATAAATAGAACCATAAAACGTCTGTCTGTCCGTGAGAATTTCAATTGGATATACCCCAAAATTCGGGCGAAATATATACTTTTGTAAAGGTTTGCAGCTCAGAAACGTGAAATTTCGAGGGGTAAATCAACCAAGAAACGTGAAAAAACAATAGATTCTTCATCTCAGAAACGTGAAAAAGATAGTATGAAACGGAAAATCTACAATGAACTGCTTGCATGGAAACAGGAACGAAAAGGCAAGACTGCTATTTTAATTGACGGCGCACGGCGTATCGGGAAAAGCTACATCGTGGAGGAATTTGCCCGTCGCGAATATCAGTCTTATATTC
>CALUTX010000065.1 GCA_944323815.1 uncultured Parabacteroides sp.
CGGAGACTTTCGCGAAATAGGCGGCTATCAAAGAGCATATCTTTCTTTTTAATGGAGAAAAGCGGGTGCGTGTTGTTGACGTAGACAAGTGCGATGCACATGCCGATGCCTTGCGCGAGGACTGTCGCCCGTGCAGCCCCTTCGATGCCCCAATGCAGGACAAGAATGAACAGTAAATCGAGCAATACGTTCAAGACAGTGGTAATCAGGATAAAGAACATCGGGCGAATGGACTCGCCAACGCCTCGGAGGATAGAGATGATGCTGTTGAACGTGACGAAAAGGAAGGTTCCGCCGATGTAGATGCGGAAATAGGAGACGGCTTGTGGAATCACCTCCTCGGGAGTCCGGGTCATCCTAAAAAGCGGTTCTGCAAAGATGATACCGGCGATGGATAGCGCGATTCCGGCAACCAGCATGAAGATGAAGAAGGAGGAAAAGGCGAGTTGCACCTTTGCGTATTGTTTGGCACCGTAAAGTTGGGAGATGACCACCGTTGTTCCGCTTCCGATACCGATGACGAGCGAGATGACAAAGTAATAAATGAAGTAGGAGGCGGAGACTGCCGCCAACGCCTCTTTCCCTAAGAATTGTCCGACGATGATGCTGTCCGTCAGGTTGTATGCTTGTTGCAGTACATTCCCGATTAGCAGCGGAAACGCAAACCGGAGGATGACTTTCCACACCGGCCCTTCTGTCAAATCCCTCTTGTCTGTCTCCATTGGTTATAAATCCTTTAGCAGAATCTTGTCGTTTGCCCGAATCATGTCTTCGCGAGTCTTGAGCAAGGCGTGCCATTCTTTATTGAAGAGGTGAGTCGTGTCGATTTTGAAGTTTTCCGACCCGTATTGGTCAATGCGATTCAGTAGGTAACTGACGGTGAGACGATTCACGTCGATGGCGGGTTGGTAGTGGACGATCCGTTCATCATTCCCGTAGTTGACTTCGATGAGGATGTGCATTTCGGTCAGTTGGTAGAGCAGTTGCGTGGTGATGCGGATAGGAATGCGATAGGCGTCAGACAGTTCGTCGGCGGTATAAGGCTTCTCTCCGTTCACGAACCGCTTGACGATGAGCGAGGTGATGAGTAGTGTGAGAAAATCTTTGTATCGTCGGCTGATATTTTTGCTGTCTCGCTCGAAACTGAACTTCTTTACGTTTTGAGACGCATACGAAATTTCGGCACCGAACAGGCAGATGATCCACGACAGCTGTAACCAGAGCAATAATAACGGCAATGCGGCAAAACTTCCATAGATGGCGTTGTATTTACTCACCCAAATCTGCCCACTGATGTATATAAATTGGAAAAACTGGAAGGCGATGCCGGCCAGCGTTCCTGCAACCAGCCCATTGACGAAACGTACCTTGGTGTTAGGCAGTAAAATGTAAAGTCCTGTAAAGGCAAGGACCGTAATCACGTATGGTGCCACGTTCAGCAGGAATTCCATCACGGGCGTGAAGAAAAAATACTGGCTGAGGAACGAGTTTTGCAGCGTAGACATAAAGATGGAAAGACCGCTGGAGGCCGTCATCAGTACAGGCAGGACTAAAAACAGTGCCAGATAGTCGGAAATCTTCCGATACCAAGGACGCGATTTCTGTATTTGCCAAATGTCGTTGAATGTATCTTCGATGGACGAAATCAAGTTGATGACGGTGTAGAACAACAGTATCAAACCCACGCCGATAATGACGCCCCCTTGCGCTTCGGCCAGCAAACTTTCGCCAAATTCGAACGCTTGCGTCAGTTCCATCTCGTGTCCCGGAAAATAATCGAGCAATTCTTGCCGTACAGTCTCCTGAAAACCAAATCCTTTGGCGATGCCCAGCAAGACGGCCAGCATCGGGACGATGGCCAGCAGGGTGTTATAGGTAAGTGCCGACGCGCGCGTCTGGAGGTTTTCGCTCAGGAAGCCTCTGACGGCGAGAATCATGGTTTTGATGATATTGATGTAAAACTCTTTCAGACCGCTTACCTCATTTTCGGTAATCCGCCAAATGTCGTAAGTGACGAAGTGGACGGCCCATGCCAGCCACGCATGGATGCGTTCACCTAATGTTTTTTTTCCGGTCGTGCTCATAATTTTCAGATAAAAAAGCAGTCTGCCTATAAGCCGGGTTCTGTACTTATACAAAAAATGGGTATAAGCGTCTGTCATTTATCTCGTCTTGCCGTCACCGACAAGCTTTAGCGGTCTACCCCCCAGCATCGGACGAGCCGCCCTACATGCGCTGGTATACATGACCTTACAACCCATAAGACGTACGGCGCACCGCATTGCTGCGATGCCCGGTGAGCTCTTACCTCACCTTTTCACCCTTACCGGAGCAATCAGCATCCGGCGGTTGTTTTCTGTTACGTTACTCTGCCCTCGCGGACAGCTTCCCGTTAGGAAGTATGGTGCTCTGTGTTGCCCGGACGTTCCTCCCATTCCAACGGAATGAGCGACAGACCGGCAGACTGCGCGTGGGCAAAGATAGGATTTTATCTTCAAAAACATGTAATGGACGGCCCGATTTTAAGCGGGCTTTTTTTCATGCCAGTGCGTCGGCAGTTTCATGCCAGTGCATCTATCGTTTTATGCCAGTGTATTTTTTGTTTCCTGCCGGGTAGTTTTATCTTAGGATGAGGCTGTAAATATTCGAGTAAAATATTTATATTCGCAATCTGAATAGTTGGGAATTCATACATTAAAAATTGGCGGATATGATCAAGTCGTGGTGCTGTTTATGTTTTTGCCTGTTGCTCTTACTGGGTGGGTGTAACCGGCAGGGAAAAGGAGAAAGGGAACCTCTCTCTTTTAGTCCGTTTGTAGAGGCGTTTACGTCAGGAACTGTGTCGAGAAATGCTCCTGTTTATCTCGTGTTTAGCCAAGCGGTCGATACGGCGAAGATGGACGTGGAGCGTCTGTCGCGTGCGGTACATATTAAACCGGAGGTGGCTGGAACGTTTGCTTTTGAAGGGGATCGCACGGTTGTCTTCCGGCCTGCAACCGGTTTTGAGCGTGACACGCGTTATCGGGTGACGGCCGATTTGTCCGAGTGGTTCGACGTGGGCGAGGCGGACAGGTCTTTTGCGTTTGATTTCCAAACGTTCCCGCTAAGTTTGCGTGCCGAATGGCAATCGCTGGATGTGAATCAGAAGAATGAGAACGGATACGACTTGTGTTGTACGCTATTTACGCCCGACCGGGAGACGCCGGAAACCGTCGAGTCGCTGGTCGGCTTTTCGGAAAAGGTGGAAACCGTTTGGCAGCATAGCCCGGATGGGAAAAGGCATGAAATTCGTTTGGTGAATGTACATGCGAATGCGGGCGGAATGCGGAAGTTGATACTTGCCGTGGAGCCGAACAAATGGGGCGTGAAAGAGGAAAACCTTTTGGTGGTCAATGTGCCGGGGATCAGTGAGTTTGGCGTGTATGACGTGCGGACGGTGTCGGAACCGGAACGGTTTATCGAGATAACGTTTAGCCAGTTGTTGGATAAAGAACAGAATATGCAAGGATTGGCTTGGATTGACGGAAACCGGTCGGATTTGGTCACCGTAGAAGGCAATAAATTGCGGTTGTATCCGGACAAAGGGACGTCGGACGTGGTGAATGTGCATTTGAATCAGCAAATTCGGAGTAAGAGCGGGCAGACGTTGCAGACGGATGTGGTCCGTCAGGTCCATGTGAATCGCATGGTTCCGGCGGTCCGCTTCATCGGGAAAGGGGTGATTATCCCGCAGTCCGCGCAACTGACTGTTCCTTTTCAGGCGGTATATTTGCGAGGTGTGGTGGTTCGGGTGATTAAGATTTTGGAACAGAATATCGGCCCGTTCTTACAGATGAATGATTTGGACGGGACGGGCGAACTGATGCGCGTAGGTCGGTTGGTAGCGCGCAAGACGATTTTTCTGGACGACGATGCCTCGAAAGATTTGTCTAAATGGAATACGTATGCGATTGATTTGAGCCAATTGATTGAACCGGAACCTGGTGCGATTTATCGGGTGGAACTTTCGTTTGATAAAGAACTTTCGGCTTATCCGTGTGCAGACGACGGAGAGAAGATGAGTAAAGAGCAGATATGGGCGCAAGACGAAATCAAGTTCAGGGAAGAAAGTAGCCGTTTTGATGAAGGTGGTTATTATTATTCGGACATGGATTTGGATTGGTCTGACTATCGGTATCAAGAGCGGGACGATCCTTGTTCAAACAGTTTTTATTACAACAAAAGCGTTGGAAAGAATGTGTTGGCTACCAATTTGGGGTTGATGGCCATGGCGGGTACGGACAAGGAAATGCTGGTTTGTGTGCATAACTTGCAGCATACGAAGCCGGAAAAAGGCGTCCGGGTAACGTCATACAATTTTCAACATCAGGAGCTGGCTTCCGGGGTGACAGATTCCGAGGGGCAGGTGCGGCTTTCGTTGGTGAAGGGAAAACCCTTTTATGTGATTGCTTCGTTGGGCAAACAGCGTTCTTATCTTCGGGTAGATGGAGGTTCGGCGTTGTCTTTGAGTTCGTTTGATGTGGATGGTGAAGTGGTGCAGAAAGGCATCAAAGGGTTTATCTATGGGGAACGAGGTGTTTGGCGTCCGGGTGATACGCTTCATATTGGTTTTATGTTGCAAGACCGGTTGCAGACGTTGCCCGCTAATCATCCGGTCATCATGGAACTTTACAATCCGTTGGGACAGTTGTATCTGCGACAGGTAAAGACAAATGGCGAGTTGGGCGTGTATGCGTTTGCCTTGCCCACCGATGCCGATGCACCGACGGGTGCGTGGCGTGTTGAGGCGCATGTGGGAGGAGCCACATTTACCAAACGGATTCGTCTGGAGACGATCAAGCCTAATCGGTTGAAAATCGCGCTGACAATGCCGCGTTCCACCGTATTGCGTGGAGAACCGCTGAATGGGCGAATGCATGTGGAGTGGTTGCAAGGAGCGACAGCTCACCATTTGAAGTATGACATACAAGCGACCTTTGTCCCGATGACAACTACTTTCTCCGGTTTTTCGGGATATTGCTTTGACAATCCGTCTAAGGTGTTCGGAAGTGAAGAAAGCAAATTGATAACGGGGACGACTGACGGCGAGGGGAATGCCGTTGTGGATGCCCGTTTGGAAGTAGGCAATTCGGCTCCCGGCATGTTGTTGGGGAATCTGGTGACACATGTGTATGAAGAATCGGGTGATTTCAGTTTGGATGCGACACGTGTACAGTATGCTCCATATAAACGTTATGTTGGAATTTTGTCGCCGCAGCAGGGTCGGAAGCAACTGAATACGGGAGAGGAACATCTTTATCGTGTGGCTTCTGTCAGTTATGCTGGGAAACCGGAGGCGAATGTCCCGCTGGATGTGAACGTGTATAAAGTGAACTGGTATTGGTGGTGGGAGGCTGATCCAGCTCGTTTGGCCAATTTTGTCTCAGAGGCATATAACAAACCGGTGAAAACGTTTGCGCTTCGCACGGACGAGAAGGGATTGGCTTCCTTCTCGCTCTCTTTTGCCGACGAGGAGTGGGGCACTTATTTCGTGGAGGTGAAAGATAAGGAATGCAAGCATTCGACAGGCGTAATGAGTTATTTTGACTGGGCATCCATGAATGGGCGACGTGATGCGGCGGGAGCTTCCGCAGCCAGCATGTTGAGTTTTAAGACGGACAAGTCGACGTATGCGCCGGGCGAAAAGATGTTTGTTACATTCCCATCCGGCGAAGGCAGTCGTGCGATTATCTGCGTCATGAATGGTTCGCAACTTCTTTCTGTAAAAGAACATGCATGTGCAAGCGGACAGACAACAGTCCGGTTGGATGTTACTCCGGAGATGCAGCCCAATGCGTATGTACATATTACTTTGTTACAACCCCATGCAAAGACGAACAACGATTTGCCAATACGGATGTACGGAGTCGTTCCTTTTACCGTAACTTCACCGGAGAGCCGGCTTGAACCGGTTATCCGAATGGCAGAAGAGATAAAGCCCGAAGCGCCGTATCAAGTGACGGTTTCGGAAAAACAGGGGCGTGAGATGGCTTATACGTTGGCGGTTGTAGACGAGGGATTGTTGGATTTGACACGCTTTCAAACGCCGGATGCATGGGCGGCCTTTAATGCCCGGGAGGCTTTAGGGGTACAGACGTGGGATTTGTATAATTATGTAGTCGGCGCGTATGGCGGGCGCATCGAACAGCTGTTCAGTATTGGTGGGGACGAAGCCCTGAACAAAGGGCCGAAGGCCATCGTGAACCGTTTTAAACCCGTTGTCCAATTTGCAGGGCCGTTCCTGCTGAAAAAGGGAGAAACGCGGAAGCATACCTTCCAAATGCCCAATTACAACGGGCGTGTCCGTGTGATGGTGGTCGCTGGTGATGGTAAGGCATACGGCAATGCGGAGAAGAGCGTGATGGTGCGCAAGCCGGTGATGTTACTGGGGACACTTCCACGTGTCATCGGTGTAAACGAGGAGATGGTTGTCCCGGCAACGGTCTTTGCGACGGAAAAAGGTGTTGGCGATGTGCAGGTATCCATCTCTTGCTCTCCGAATATGGAGGTCGTGGGGGCAACAAGCCAATCGTTGCGTTTCCAAGATACAGGCGATCAGTTGGCCCGTTTCCGTATTCGGGTTAAAGATACACCAGGTGTTGGACAGGTGACGCTCACAGCTTCCGGCAAAGGAGAACGTTCCGTTTACCAAACGGATTTGGAGATTCGGACCGTGCGCCGTCCGCAGACGCAAGTGACCTCTGTGGTATTGGAGCCGGGAAAGTCATGGCAAAAACAGCTGTCGTTACCGGGTGTAGATGGTACGAATAAATTGACCTTAGAGGTTTCTGGTTCCTATCCGATTAACCTATCGGCTCGTTTGTCGGAGTTATTGGCCTATCCACATGGATGTCTTGAGCAGTTGACTTCCAAAGCGTTCCCGTTGCTGTACTTGAAGCAGCTGGCAACGTTGGACGGGCAACAGGAACATTCGGCTGAAGAGACGGTGAAAGATGTCATTCGCCGCTTGCGGGCATATCAGACGGCGGATGGAGCTTTCGCTTATTGGCCCGGTGCGACAAGTAGTCATGCGTGGGGAACCGTTTATGCTTGTCATTTCTTGCTGGAGGCGGAACGGAAGGGCTATTTTGTCCCGGAGGCCATGAAAAAGGGCCTTTTGAGTCATCTGCTCAGGACGGCGCGGAGTTGGAAGAGCATCCCGAATGCTTATACCGCTACGTCGGAGGAAATTACACAGGCCTATCGCCTCTTTGTCCTTGCCTTGGGGCAGGAATCGGAAATGGGAGCCATGAACCGCTTGAAAGAAAAGAAAACGTTGCAGCTGGTCAGTCGCCAGTTGCTTGCCTCTGCTTATGCGCAAATGGGGCGGACGGATGTCGCGAAGGGGCTGTTGGCACAGACGGAGGCATTAAAAGGAAAATATGGAGAATATGACCAGACGTTTGGCAGCGAATTGCGCGACCGTTCGATTGCTTTGTTGACCTATTTGCTTGTGGGCGATAGCGAAGAGTCTGGCACCTTGGCGCGTGAAGTGGCCGAACGGTTGGCTTCGGACGAATGGTTGAGTACGCAATCGATCGCCTTTGCCTTGGTGGCTTATGCAGCTTATATGGAGAAATATCCGGCGGCAACGTCGATGGATTTTACCTATACGTGTGAAGGAAAGAGCGAACCGGTTTCGACTTCGCAATCCCTTTGGGTAGGCAATCTGCTCGAACAGGCGGCCGCGACCTCTTCCGTTGCTTTGGCAAACAAAGGGAAGTCAACTCTTTTTGCCCGCTGGATAGCCGAAGGAACACCGGCAGAGGGGCAGGAACAGGCGTATGCCAACGGTCTTTCCTTGGCCGTCAGCTATGTGGACATGAACGGGAAGCCTGTGCAGGTAGATGCCTTGCCGCAAGGGACGAACTTTGCCGCCGTTGTAACGGTTCGCAATGTATCGCCTCGGGCTTATCAGCAATTAGCCTTGACCGAACTTTTCCCGGCCGGATGGGAAATCTTGAATACCCGGTACCTAAATGGAGGACAAACGGATTCAACGGCGTTAGGCGTCAGCTATCAGGACATCCGTGACGACCGGGTCTATACTTACATAGACAGGCTTCCGGCGGGGCGGCAACTGACGGTACGCATTAATCTCTGCGCCGTCTATCCCGGTCGTTTCTATCTGCCTCCTGTTTATTGCGAGGCGATGTACGATCACACTATTCGTGCCAATACGGAAGGGCGGCAGGTGACGGTCGAGTAGTTTTGTATCAGGAATATGTTTTATAAGATAAGGAAATAAAATGAATAGCATGAAAAGAAAAGGAAGGATAGCAGGGCTCTTGCTTGCGGCGGTGTTTTGTTGGGGGAATCCCGGACAGGCGGCAGAAGAGCCTTTCAACGGAGTGGATTACGTGAACCCCTTGATGGGAACACAATCGGTATTTGAATTATCAACGGGGAATACTTACCCTGCCATTGCCCGTCCGTGGGGCATGAACTTCTGGACGCCGCAGACCGGCAAGATGGGCGACGGATGGGCGTATGTCTATACGGCTAACAAGATTCGCGGCTTTAAGCAGACGCATCAGCCCAGTCCTTGGATCAACGACTACGGGCAGTTTGCCATCATGCCGGTGGTCGGCAGTCCGGAGTTCGACCAAGACAAGCGGGCAAGCTGGTTTTCCCACAAGGCCGAGACGGCGCGCCCCTATTATTATAGTGTTTACTTGGCAGAGCATGACGTAAAGACGGAGATTACACCGACGGAACGTGCGGCCATGTTCCGTTTCACCTTCCCCGAAAGTGACAGTTCCTTTGTGGTGATTGATGCCTTAGATAAAGGTTCTTACGTGAAGGTGCTTCCGGAAACGAATCAGATTGTAGGCTATACGACGAAGAACAGTGGTGGCGTGCCGAAGAACTTCCGGAACTACTTCGTTTTGACCTTCGACAAGCCCTTCACCTACCGGGCTACTTTCTCCGGCGGTAAGTTGCAGGTGGGCAGTCTGGAGCAACGGGCAGACCATGTGGGGGCTGTCATCGGCTTCGCTACAAAGAAGGGGGAAGTGGTGCATGCACGGATCGCCTCTTCGTTTATCAGTCCTGAACAGGCATTGCGTAATATGAAGGAGTTGGGCGACGACAGTTTCGACACGTTGGTGCAGAAAGGCAAAGAGGCCTGGAACCAAGTGTTGGGACGCATCCAGGTCGAGGGCGGCACGTTGGACCAATACCGTACCTTCTACTCCTGCCTGTATCGTTCGCTGCTCTTCCCACGCAAGTTTTATGAGATAGATGCCGATGGAAAGGTGGTGCATTACAGCCCCTATAACGGTGAGGTGCTGTCGGGATATATGTACACAGACACCGGTTTCTGGGATACCTTCCGCTGCCTCTTCCCGTTCCTGAACCTGATGTTCCCGGAGGTGAACAAGGAGATACAAGAGGGACTGATTAATACCTACAAGGAGAGCGGCTTCTTCCCTGAATGGGCCAGTCCGGGACATCGGGGTTGCATGGTCGGCAACAACTCGGCATCGGTCTTGGTCGACGCCTATATGAAAGGAATACGGGTAGACGACGTGGAGACCCTTTACAAGGGGCTGATACATGGGACGGAGCATGTCCACCCGAACGTCTCTTCCACCGGCCGCTTAGGGCATGACTATTACAATCGCTTGGGCTACGTTCCCTACGATGTGAAGATTAACGAGAACGCGGCTCGTACACTGGAATATGCCTACGATGATTGGTGCATCTACCAACTGGCGAAAGCCTTAGACCGCCCGAAGAAGGAGCAGCAGCTCTATGCCCAACGGGCACTGAACTACCGCAACCTCTTCGACCCGGAGACGAAACTGATGCGTGGCAAGAACAAGGACGGACGTTTCATGGCGCCCTTCTCCCCGCTGAAGTGGGGCGACGCCTTTACGGAAGGGAACAGCTGGCACTATACGTGGTCTGTCTTCCACGACCCGCAGGGACTGATCGACCTGATGGGCGGACGGGAGATGTTCGTGACGATGCTCGATTCGGTCTTTGCCGTACCGCCTCTCTTCGACGACAGTTATTATGGGCAGGTTATCCACGAGATTCGTGAGATGCAAATCATGAATATGGGTAACTATGCGCACGGCAACCAGCCCATCCAGCACATGATTTACCTCTACAACTATGCCGGTGAGCCTTGGAAGGCGCAATATTGGCTCAGGCAGGTGATGGACAAACTCTATACGCCCACGCCCGACGGCTATTGCGGCGACGAGGACAACGGGCAGACGTCGGCTTGGTACGTTTTCTCTGCGCTCGGTTTCTACCCCGTCGCACCGGGAACGACGCAATACGTACTGGGTGCACCGCTTTTCAAGAAGGCTACATTGCGTTTCCCGGAGGGTAAAGAGTTGGTCATCGAAGCGCCGGAGAACAGCGCAGAGAATCTGTATATCGAGTCGATGACCTTCAACGGCAAACCCTACACGAAGAACTACGTGGAGCACTTCGACCTGTTGAAGGGAGGTACCATCCATATCCGCATGAGCGACGAACCGAACCGCACGCGGGGCGTGGAGAAAGCGGATTTACCCTATTCCTTCTCGACCGACGAAAAGTGATCAAAATACCCCATGCATGAGGTGCTATTGCCACCCATGTATGGGTGTCTGTCAAGGGTAACAGTGACCCTTAAAAACAACCTATAAATAGAAAGAACAATGACTAAAAAAGGATATAAGATTTTGAGTAAGATGCTTGTGCTCATCCTGCTGTTGTTCATTTTCTCTTACAGCCAGACGGGCTGTTTCAAAGAGAAAGCAAGGAGTGAAGAAACACGTGAGCCGGTGGACTACGTGAACCCCTATATGGGCAACATCAGCCACCTGCTGGTGCCGACCTACCCGACGGTGCACCTGCCCAACAGTATCCTGCGCGTCTATCCCGAGCGGGACGACTATACGGGCGACCGCCTAAACGGGCTGCCACTCATCGTGACCAGTCATCGCGGGCGGTCTGCGTTCAGCCTCAGCCCCTGTCAAGGTTCCAAGGCGACGCGCCAACCGGTCATCCGCTACCATTATGACCAAGAGAAGATTACTCCCTATCGCTACCAGGTCTATCTGGACGACGAGGGTATCGAGGTTGACTTCGCGCCGTCGCATCAGAGTGCTATCTACCGTTTCCATTTTGAACGGGATACAACCTCCTCGCTCGTTTTCCATTCGCGGAAGGGCGAGCTGGCTTGGGATGGCAAGGCGCTCAGAGGTTATCAATATGTAGACGCGAAGACAAAGGTCTATCTCTATGCCGAGCCGGAGCACAAGCCGGAAGCGACCGTAGGCATGGGCGGAAGCGATGCGACGGTGATACTGGCTTACGAGAAGCAGAAGGACGTAGCCGTCCGGTACGGCATCTCCTTCATCAGCACCGAGCAGGCGCGGAAGAACTTGCAGCGGGAGATTACCACGTTCGATGTCAATGCCGTAGCCGAAGCCGGACGGACTATCTGGAACGATGCGTTGGGCAAGATTAAGGTAAGCGGGGGCACGGACGACGACAAACAGGTGTTCTATACCTCGCTCTATCGCTGCTACGAACGGCCGGTCTGCCTGAGCGAAGACGGGCAGTATTACAGTGCCTTCGACGGCCAGGTGCACGACGACGGCGGACGT
This sequence comes from uncultured Parabacteroides sp., assembly GCA_944323815.1. Taxonomy (GTDB): domain Bacteria; phylum Bacteroidota; class Bacteroidia; order Bacteroidales; family Tannerellaceae; genus Parabacteroides. Next base: position 11,652 of record CALUTX010000065.1, read on the forward strand.
CCCTTCTATACCGACGATTGGCTGTGGGATACCTACCGGGCGACGCATCCGCTCCGTATCTTGATTGATCCCGAACGGGAGAGCGACATCCTTCACTCCTTCCTCTTGATGGCGGAGCAGATGGGCACGAACTGGCTGCCTACCTTCCCCGAAGTAACGGGTGATTCGCGCCGTATGAACTCCAATCATGGCGTGGCAACGCTGATCGACGCATGGCGCAAAGGCGTGCGCGGCTTTGACCT
>CALUTX010000066.1 GCA_944323815.1 uncultured Parabacteroides sp.
AGTTGCGCTTATATCGGCATTATTTTGAGTGTGAGCCGTTTTGGTGCCCATATCGGCGAAGAGGAAGAGAAGGAAGCATCGGAGGAAAATCCGACTGGCATCGAACCGGAAGCGGACTGGCATCCGTCGGAAAATGGACTGGCATCCGTTGAAAACGGCTCGGCGGCGGTTGAAAATAGCTCGGCAACGGTTGAAAACGGTTCGGGAGCTGTTGAAAAACCATTGGAAGCCGCGGTGGAATGGAACAAGGATACAAATGAAAATAAACCTATATGAAACCCTATCGAATTATCATAAGTGGCGGCGGAACCGGCGGGCATATTTTTCCTGCCATTTCCATCGCGAACACCTTTAAGCAGCGTTTTCCGAACGCGGAAATTCTATTTGTAGGCGCAGAAGACCGGATGGAGATGGAAAAGGTTCCGGCGGCAGGTTATCCCATCGTGGGACTGCCTATCAGCGGTTTTGACCGGGCGCATCTGTTGAACAATATCCAAGTGGTAAGGAAGCTGTTGAAAAGTCTGGGGCAGGCGAAGCGGACGATCCGCGAGTTCCATCCCGATATGGCTGTCGGCGTGGGCGGTTATGCCAGCGGCCCTACGCTTTGGATGGCGGCCTCGCTGGGGATTCCAACGCTGATACAGGAACAAAACTCGTATGCCGGCGTGACGAATAAACTTTTGGCGAAAAAGGCCCGTAAGATTTGTGTGGCCTACGAAGGCATGGAACGTTTCTTTCCCGCCGATCGGATTGTGCTGACCGGCAATCCGGTTCGTCAGGATTTGGAGGCGGCTTCGGGAAAACGGGAAGAAGCATTGCGTTTTTTCGGCCTTTCGCCGGAACGGAAAACCTTGTTGGTGGTTGGCGGAAGTTTGGGTGCTCGTACGATTAACCGGAGTGTGGAGAAAGGCCTGGACAAGCTTTTCGCGGCCGACTCGGATGTGCAGCTCATTTGGCAGACGGGACGCTATTATCAGGAGGAGGCGTTGAAATTATTGAAGGCCTATCGAGGAATGCCGGTCTGGTGTTCCGACTTTATTACGCGCATGGATTATGCTTATGCGGCTGCCGATTTGGTGGTTTCGCGTGCCGGAGCCAGTTCGATTTCGGAACTTTGCCTGTTGCAGAAGCCTGTCATTTTGGTGCCTTCGCCTAATGTGGCGGAAGACCATCAGACGAAAAACGCACGGGCTTTGGTGGAGAAAGACGCTGCCGTCCTGATTCCCGATGCGGAGGCTTTGGAACGGCTCATGCCGACTGCGTTGGAGTTGCTGGGCGATAACGAGCGGCTCCGCGCTTTGGGTGAGCATATCGCGACGCTTGCCCAACATCGAAGTGCGGAGCGTATTGTAGACGAGATGGTTCGCATTATCGAAAAGTAAAAAAATATTAGCCGCCATATAAGTGGAAGATTGTATCTTTGTAAAACAGATTAGGAACAGGCAAAACAGCGTATGGATTGGAACAAAATAAAACAGGTTTATTTCATCGGGGCGGGAGGTATCGGAATGAGCGCCTTGGTCCGTTATTTCCTGGCGAAAGGGAAGCGTGTGGCCGGATATGACCGTACTCCTTCTGCCTTGACGGAGCAGTTGAATGAAGAGGGTGCTTCCATTCATTATGAAGACAATGTGGCGGCAATTCCTGCCGGTTTTTCTGATGCGGAAACGACGTTGGTGGTTTATACGCCTGCTATCCCGGAAACGCTTTCGGAGTTGGTTTATTTTCGGGAGCGAGGCTTTAGGGTGATGAAGCGTGCGGAAGTGTTAGGGCTGATTACGGAGCATACGCGCGGGTTGTGTGTCGCGGGGACGCATGGGAAGACTACCACCTCCTCCATGACCGCCCATCTGTTGAAACAGTCGCATGTGGATTGCAATGCGTTTCTGGGAGGAATCCTGAAGAACTATGGGAGCAATCTGTTGCTTTCAGAAAAAAGCGATTTGACGGTCATCGAGGCCGACGAGTTTGACCGCTCTTTTCATTGGCTCAGGCCTTACATGGCGGTGATTACGGCGGCAGACCCTGACCATTTGGATATTTACGGGACGGCAGACGCATATCGGGAGAGTTTCGAGCATTTCACCTCGTTGGTGCGTCCGGATGGCTGTCTGATTATGAAGCAGGGCATACAGGTTACACCGCGTCTGCAAACGGGCGTGAAGTTGTACACCTATGCCGGGATACCGGCGGAAGGTAAACCGAAACCTGATTTTTATGCATCGAATGTACGCATCGGAAATGGCGAAATCTGTTTTGATTTTGTAGGTCCCGACGTTTGTATTCCGGAGGTACGTTTGGGCGTGCCTGTCAAGGTGAATATTGAGAACGGGGTGGCTGCAATCGCTTTGGCGTGGCTCAATGGTGTCACTCCGGAAGAGATTCAGCGGGCGATGCCTACCTTTGCGGGGCCGCGCCGCCGTTTTGATTTTCATTTGAAGAAAGAGCATGTTGTTTTGATAGACGACTATGCCCATCATCCGGCGGAGCTGCGCGCGAGCATTCTTTCGGTAAAGGAATTGTATGCAGGGCGCCGGGTGACGGGGATTTTCCAACCGCATCTGTACACGCGGACGCGCGATTTTGCGGTTGATTTTGCGGCTGCGCTTTCGTTGTTGGACGAGCTGATTCTTTTGGATATTTATCCGGCACGCGAGGAACCTATTCCGGGTGTTACTTCGCAATTGATATTTGATGCGGTGACGATTCCGGACAAGCGTTTGATTCATCGCGCGGAGTTACTTGATGTGGTGGCGGCCGAAGCCGAGCGGTTGGATGTCGTGCTGATGGTAGGCGCGGGAGATATTGAATTGTTGGTAGAACCGGTTAAACAGTTAATAGATAGATAAAGTGGTGCGAATCTTCTCCATAATTGTTGCGACCTTACTGGCAGTATATCTTATATTGGCAGCTATTTTTTTTGAGCAAGATCGGCATCAGTCGGTTTGCCGGGAGGTGCAAGTTGTGGTGGCAGACAGCCTTGAGAAGCATTTCGTGAGCGAAGGAGACCTTGCGGCATGGCTGAAACGAGTCGGGTTGAATCCGGTAGGAAAGCCGTTGAGGGAGGTCAATACGGAACGGATTGAGCAAGAATTGTTGAAAAACGAAATGATTGCCGGGGTGGAGGTGTATAAAACGCCGTCGGGACTGATTAAGCTTGTGGTCGAGCAGAAGATGCCGATTCTGCGGGTGATGAGTGTACGGGGTAACTATTATGTGGATAACAAGGGGAGCGTGATGCCGTTCAGCCGGCATTATGTGGCGCATGTACCCATTGCAAATGGATATGTGGAAAAAGAATTGGCGGTAACCGACTTATGCAAATTTGCATTATTTTTGCAGGAGAATGATTTTTGGAATGACCAGATTGAGCAAATCTATGTGCACCCCGATAAAGAGGTCGAACTGATACCACGGGTGGGGAATCATCGGATTTTGTTGGGTACGTTTGATCATTTTGAAGAGAAATTGGCTAATCTTCGGCTTTTCTATGAACAAGCGATTCCCAAAATGGGATGGGAGAAGTATAGCATCATTAATTTAAAATACAGGAACCAGATTGTTTGTACCAAAAGATAATAAAAGAACATGGCATATACGGATTTTATAGCGGCGGTTGACCTTGGCACTTCCCACATGGTCGGTATGGTAGGGAAAAAAGATGCTTCGGGAAAGCTCTCTATCTTGGCTTATGAAACAGATAGTTCGGATAACTGCATTCGAAGGGGATGTATTTATAATGTAAAGGAAACGGCAGGTAAGATCAACCGGCTGGTTCGTCTGTTGGAAAATAAGGTAGAAACTTCGATAACGAAAATCTATATAGGCGTTGGAGGACAGTCATTGCGGACGATGGAGCACAAGGTTACGCGTGTATTGGGGAACGGTGCGGTCACGGAAGAGATGCTGCGCGAGATGGACGACGAATGCCGCAAGTTTTTACCCGACCAGTTGACTGTGTTGGATGTGGCTTCTCCTACCTACTATTTGGATGGTGAGCCGGAGATGGAACCGCTGGGAATGACGGGGGCGCGCATAGAAGCGCATTATAAGTTGGTCGTAGGGCGTCCGTTGCTTCGTCGTTCGATTGAAAACATGTGCGAACATCTGCGTGCGGATGTGGCAGATATCGTAGTTACTCCGTTGGCATTGGCAGACTTGATTCTGACGGATCAAGAGAAAATGTCGGGTAGCGCTTTGATTGATTTCGGGGCGGGTGTGACTTCGGTGACATTGTTTTTAGGTGGAAAGTTATCGGGATGCTATGTGATTCCATTAGGAAGCCAGTTGATTACGCGCGATTTAATGACATTAGGCATCCCGGAACGGGAGGGTGAACGCCTCAAGCGGTCGTATGGCAATGCACTTTGGGAGAAAGATGCCGACCCGCAACCGATTCCGGTGGATTGGGCGGACGGACGTCATTCGGGCGAACTCAAGTATTCAGACATCAATCGGGTCGTGGAGGCGCGATGCCGGGAACTTATAGAGAATGTGTATGCCCGCTTGGTAGATACCGGTGTGGTAAACGAACCGGGGTACAGTCTGGTTATTGCAGGGAATGGCTCTGTATTGAAGAATTTGCTTGAGGCGTTGGCTGCGCGTTGTAAGATGAATGTGCGGTATGCAGCAGTCCGTAGGGACTGTATCGCAGACGGCGAAATGATTGCGAATAATCATGTTTACATGACAGCTGCCGCCCTTCTGTTGAAAGGAACGGTGAATTGCGCGTTGGTTCAGCCTGAAATCAAACAGCCGGAGAAACCGAAAAAGGAGGTTGTCAAGGAGCCGGTGACGGTTGTAGAGGAAGATCCGCAACCGGAATGGAAGGACCCCGAACCTCCGGTACAGCAACAACCGCAACCGGAACCCAAACCCAAGCAGCCGGAAAAGAAGGGGGGCGGATTCTTTGGCAGTCTGTTTGATAGTGTTTCTAAAAGACTGGATGAGGCAATGAAAGACGTAGAATAGAAACTGAAAAAAAGATACAACAATGGACGACGATAAATTATATGATTTCGATATGGCGAAATCGCCTCAGACGATTATCAAGGTAATCGGTGTGGGCGGAGGTGGCGGTAATGCTGTGAGCAACATGTATCGCGAAGGCATTCGTGACGTTTCGTTTGTCTTGTGTAACACCGATAATCAGGCGTTGCAAAAGTCGGAAGTTCCTGACAAGTTGTTGATAGGACAGAATACGACGCATGGTTTGGGTTCGGGGAATGTCCCGGAAGTAGGAGAAAAAGCCGCGAAAGAGAGCGAAGAGGACATCCGTCGTATGCTGGACGATGGAACTCGGATGACGTTCATTACCGCCGGAATGGGTGGTGGTACAGGAACAGGTGCAGGCCCGATCGTTGCCAAGATTTCGAAAGATATGGGGATTCTGACGGTTGGCATTGTTACGATTCCGTTTGTCTTTGAAGGCCGGCCGAAAATCGTCAAAGCCCTTCACGGTGTTAGAAAAATGGCGCAAAATGTAGATTCATTGTTAGTCATTAATAATGAACGATTGCGTAATTTTGTCGACATGCCTGTTCCGGAAGCGAATCGGAAGGCGGATGAAACATTGACGATTGCAGCCAAGAGCATCGCGGAGATTGTGACGACTAATTTGGAGCAGAATGTTGATTTTGCCGATGTCGACACAACGATGCGTGATAGTGGGGTTGCACTTATCAGTATCGGTTTTGGAGAAGGCGAAGGGCGATTGCATTTGGCAATCAAGGAGGCGTTGGAGAGCACTTTAGTCAATGACGTCAATAACATATATAATGCGAAACGTGTCGCTTTTGTTATTTATTATAGCCATGAGGATCCCTTGCGCATCAGTGAGATGACAGATATACACAACTTTATGGCAAAGTTCAGAACGGAGTATGAAGTGAAATGGGGGCATGGTTACGATGACAGTCTGGGGCATAAGATTAAGATTACGATATTGGTGACCGGATTTGGTTTGGAAGATGTCCTTTCACAAGACCAGCAGGATTTGACCGACGAAGAGATACAAGCTGCAGCAGAAAAGGCGGAAGCCGAGCAGAAAAGGCGAGAAGAAGATAACGCATTGATGGAACGTTATTATGGCGATTACCTTAACACCCCTTCAAATGCCGAAGTCGTTGTTCTCACATTGGACGAACTGGATGATGACCGGATGATTGCTTATATGGAAGATACTCCTGCCTATAAGCGTACAGCTCAGGATTTGGTTCCCTTGCGGGGGAAAGAGAGCGGCATGAACCGTCCGCTTAGCCATACGCACACTCCTCAAGTGTCGGACAAAACGAAGTCGGACAAAACGAAGCGGGGAGGCAGGGTGATTAGTTTCTGATAATTAAAAAAGGATAGTATATGGATTTATTTGAAAGAGTCAGCGAAGACATTAAAAACGCGATGAAGGCGAAAGACAAAGTAGCCCTTGAAACATTGAGAAACGTGAAGAAAGTGTTCCTTGAAGCCAAGACGGCTGCGGGTGCAAACGATGCGTTGGCCGATGCCGATGCGTTGAAGATCATGCAAAAGTTGGTGAAACAAGGAAAGGATTCCGCTGCGATTTATGTACAACAAGGGCGGCAAGATTTAGCCGATACCGAGTTGGCACAGGTTGCCGTAATCGAGAAATACCTTCCGAAGCAGATGTCTGCCGAAGAGCTGGAAGCCGAACTGAAACAAATCATTGCCCAAGTCGGTGCCGCCGGTCCGAAAGACATGGGCAAGGTGATGGGCGTTGCCTCCAAAGCGTTGGCCGGAAAGGCAGAAGGACGTGCTATTTCAGAAGCTGTCAAAAAATTGTTGAACGAGTAACCATTTGTTGAGACCATGATTACCTTCACATGTTGTTTGATAGCACTGATTGTTGGCTATTTCACGTATGGTAAATTTATAGAGCGTATATTTGGGATGGACCCGAAACGGCAGACGCCGGCTTATACGATGCAAGACGGTGTGGATTATATCCCGATGCCGGCATGGAAAGTCTTTATGATTCAGTTTTTGAACATCGCGGGACTGGGGCCGATATTCGGTGCCATCTTAGGCGCGAAGTTCGGGACGGCTTCATTTCTGTGGATTGTGCTGGGTAGTATTTTTGCCGGAGCGGTGCACGATTATATATCCGGTATGCTCTCTCTGCGTCACGGAGGCGAGAGCCTGCCTGAGCTGGTCGGTCGTTACTTAGGAAACAATTTCAAGCAGTTCATGCGAGCCTTCACAGTCATCCTGATGATATTGGTAGGTTCCGTTTTTGTGGCAGGTCCGGCGGGATTATTGGCAAAGCTGACGCCGGAAGCGTTGGATACGACCTTCTGGATCATTGTCGTTTTTGTTTACTACGTCTTGGCAACCATGCTCCCGATTGATAAAATCATCGGTAAGATCTATCCGCTTTTTGCTTTCGCATTGCTGTTCATGGCTGTCGGCATCTTGGTAATGATGTATGTCTACCATCCCGCTTTGCCCGAATTGACTGATGGATTGGCGAATACGCATCCCGAGCAGTTACCGATTTTCCCCATCATGTTTGTCAGCATCGCCTGCGGCGCCATTTCCGGTTTTCATGCGACGCAAAGCCCGTTGATGGCCCGTTGCCTGAAGAGCGAGAGCTACGGGCGTCCGGTCTTTTACGGCTCCATGATTACGGAAGGTATCGTCGCCTTAATTTGGGCGGCTGCGGCTACCTATTTCTTCCATACCAACGGAATGGATGAGAACAATGCGGCCGTCGTGGTCGACAGCATCACGAAAGAGTGGCTCGGTACGGTTGGCGGCGTGTTGGCTGTCTTGGGTGTGATTGCCGCACCGATTACGTCGGGCGACACAGCGTTCCGCTCGGCGCGCCTGATTGTGGCGGATTTTCTGCATTTGGAGCAGCGCAGTATCGCTAAACGTTTGATGATTTGCGTGCCGCTTTTCCTTGTTGCTATCGGAATCCTGCTGTATAGCCAGAAAGATGCCGACGGGTTCGATATGATTTGGCGCTATTTCGCTTGGAGCAACCAGACGCTGGCTGTCTTTACCCTCTGGGCGTTGACCGTCTATCTGGTTTTGGAAAAGAAACCGTATTGGATCACGTTGCTCCCTGCACTCTTTATGACGGCCGTCTGCTCCACCTATATCTTTGTCGCTCCGGAAGGTTTTGGATTAGATAATCTCCTTTCGCAAATGATTGGTTTGGTGGTGACAGTGGCGGTTTTTGCTCTGTTCCTCATTTGGAAGAAAAAGCAAGTTTAGTATAATGAGATTATCCCTATAAGGATAGCATGTTTATCCTTATGGGGATAGTCCTTTTATCCTTATGCGGATAAACACTTTGACCTTATAAGGTCGAACACTTTTCACTTTTTATCTTTTTTATATGACAATGAAACAATATCTCATACTCTTTTTTTCTCTGTGGATGCCCTTGTTTGCGATGGGCGAGCCCATTGATCGCGAAACGGTTGTCAAACGTCATAAGGTTTTTACGACGGCTACCCTACCGAAGAGTCCGGCGCAGGTGGGGAATGGCAAATTTGCCTTTGGGATGGACATCACCGGTTTACAGACTTTCCTGCCTTTTAATACCCTTTCCGATTGGGGGTGGCACAGTTACCCGCTGCCTGAAGGGGTGAAAGTGGAAGACTACCAACCGGTGGTGGTCGAATCGCACGGGAAGAAGATTCCTTATTGGGATCGGGATCCAGCACATCCGGAGATAACCAATTGGTTGATGCAGAATCCACACCGCATTAATCTGGGCCGTATCGCTTTCCGCCTTATGCGTGACGACGGGAAGGAGGCGACCGAATTGGATTTGAAATCAGCTAGACAGGAGGTTGATCTTTGGACAGGAATTGTCTATAGTCGTTTTGAGTTGAATGGGCAGGAAGTGAAAGTACGTACCGTCTGCCATCCCGAACAGGATGTGATTGGTGTGACGGTCGAATCCGAGTTGCTTCGTCGGGGAAACATCGGGGTTTATCTCGATTTCCCTTATGCGGACAAGCGGCAGTTCCCGCATTTCATGGGGCGGTATGATACCGTCGCGGGACATACTTCCGTTAGTGAGCAGTTGACGCCTCGTGCCGTGCGAATAGACCGCAAGATGGATAGTACCTCTTATTGCGTTCGTTTGGACTGGACGGGTGATGCCGTTTTCACGCGCGAATCGCCCGAGACGCATCGCTTCTTTTTGCAACCGGGCAAGGAGGAAAATACATTTTCCTTTACTTGCGCTTTTTCTTCCCGGAGGGAAAACCGGCAGCCTGCTTCGGCCGGAGAGATTGAGCAATTGAGTGCCAAGAGCTGGGAACGGTATTGGCGGTCGGGGGCGGCGGTCGATTTTTCCGGCAGCAAAGATCCCCGGTGGATCGAATTAGAACGTCGTGTCGTCCTTTCGCAATATTTGATGCGGGTGAATGAGTGCGGACTTTTCCCGCCGCAAGAATCCGGTTTGGTCAACAATGGCTGGTACGGACGTTTCCATTTCGAGATGATTTGGTGGCATGGCGTACACTACGGGTTGTGGGGGCGGATGGACTGTTTTAACAAATACTTGAATGTCTATCAGGACTTTTTACCCGGAGCGATACAAAGAGCGAAAGAAGAAGGGCGGAAAGGGGCCCGTTGGCCGAAGTGTACAGGAAACTTTAACCGCGAATGGCCTTGTAGTGCTCATGCCTATTTGATTTGGCACGAACCACATCCGATTTACATCGCAGAGATGGAATACCGCCAGAACCCGACGCAGGCGGTGTTGGATAAATGGCGCGACATTGTTGTCAACACGGCCGACTACATGGCGGATTATCTTTTCTACGATAAACAGCGGAAACAATATGTGTTGGGACCTCCCGTCGTCATTGTTTCAGAGAATACAGATCCGCGTCAGACCATCAATCCTATTTTCGAGTTGGGCTATTTCCGCTACGGTTTGCGTACGGCGCTTGCATGGGCAGACCGCTTAGGGCTTCCGGAGAAACGGGTGAAGCAGTGGAAAGAGGTGCTTGAGAAAATGGCGCCCCTGCCTGTTGAAGATGATGTTTATGTGACGTATGAGGGTATTCCCGATATGTGGACAAAATATACATTCGAGCATCCTGCTTTGACCGGCGTGTTCGGTATGTTGCCCGGTGACGGTGTGGATAAAGAAACGTTCAAGCGGACGCTTTCAAAAGTGTGCAAAGAGTGGCAGTTCAAACGAATTTGGGGATGGGATTTCCCCATGATGGCGATGGCAGCCGCCCGTACGGGACAACCTGAGTTGGCTGTCGATATGTTGATGCATTGGGCTCCCGGCTTTCAATTTGATGAACATGGGTTAGCCACCGGTGGGCCTTATCCCTATTTCCCCTCTAACGGCGCCTTGCTTACAGCTGTCGCGATGATGTGTGGCGGATGGGATGGTTCGGAGGGCGAAGCGCCCGGTTTTCCGAAAGACGGAAGTTGGACTGTTCGTTATGAGGGATTCCAGCCGATGCAATAAAGCATGTTTTTTACTGGGAAAGTCGGAACGGAATTTCTTTTTTCGGGATAAATCATTTACATTTGCGAGTACATATTCATTAATAAGAGAAAGAAAATGGAAAACAACAAACCAAAAAATGAGATTCAAATAGAGCTTTCGGAAGAGATGGCTCAAGGAACGTATGCTAATTTGGCAATTATTTCTCACTCGATGTCAGAGTTTATCTTGGACTTTATCCGGGTTGTACCGGGTGCTCCGAAGGCAAAGGTGAAAAGTCGGGTTATCTTGACGCCGGATAATGCGCGTCAGCTGTTGTTCGCTTTGCAAGACAACTTGTCGAAGTATGAAGAACAATTGAAAGGCGCAAACAAGACGGCTCGTTTCGAAGATTTTGCTCCATTAGGTGGAGTGAAAGGAGAAGCCTGATTGTTTCAGGGATACTCAGTAAATGTCCCTAAAACAGAAAATGGCATATGGAGAATATAAAAAGGGGCTGCGCTTTCGGACACAGCCCCTTTTATTATTCAGTTGTAACCTTCTTATTCAGAAACTACTTCAAATGGAATTTCAACAGAAACTTCTTTGTGGAGTTTCAATGTTGCCTTATAATTACCCACTTCTTTCACAGAATCTTTGATGTAGATAATCTTGCGGTCGATGTTGAATCCGGCTTTAGCCAACGCTTCTGCCACTTGGATATTCGTTACAGAACCGAAGATTGTACCTGTTGAGCTGGTTTTTGCACCGATTGTCAATGAAACACCTTCCAGTTGGGCTGCCAACGCTTGTGCATCTTCTTTGATCTTTGCCAACTTGTGAGCACGTTGCTTTAAGTTTTCAGCCAACACTTTCTTTGCCGATTCTGATGCAATAACGGCTTTACCCTGGGGGATTAGAAAGTTACGTCCGTAACCGTCCTTGACTGTTACGATATCGTCTTTGTAACCTAAATTGATTACGTCTTCTTTCAAAATAACTTGCATATTCTGTCTCCTCTCTTATTTTATTTCATTAAATCGGTTACATAAGGAAGCAAAGCCAAGTGACGAGCTCTTTTTACGGCTTGCGCTACACGACGTTGGAACTTCAATGATGTTCCTGTGATGCGACGCGGAAGGATCTTACCCTGTTCGTTCAAGAATTTCTTCAAGAATTCAGGATCTTTGTAGTCAATATACTTGATGCCGTTTTTCTTGAAACGACAATATTTCTTTTTCTTAACGTCTACTGTTGGCGGCGTCAAATATCTGATTTCTGATTGAGTTGTTGCCATAATTAATTCTCCTTTGCTGTTTCTTTAGATGATTTCAAACTTCTTCTCTTTGCTGCATATTCTGCTGCATACTTGTCCTGGCGGAAAGTCAGGAAGCGGATTACCCGTTCATCACGACGGAAGTTTACTTCCAATGTTGCGATG
>CALUTX010000067.1 GCA_944323815.1 uncultured Parabacteroides sp.
CTTGAGCTTTGTGCTTGTTTCTATAGGGCTGATTTCAAACATAGAATTTACTGATTAGGGCGATTGAGGATATTCATTTATAATAATGTATTGCTTAATGGGGGATTGAAGATGCGGGAAGGGTATGACCGGATTGTGAAAAACAACGTGATTGTGAACAATGGTTTGCATCCGCATGTCTGGCCGCGTGAGAATGGGGATGTATTCAAATATAATATTGTTTTCACATCTTATCAGCCTGCGGTCATGCAAAGTGATTTACGTGTAGATGAAAAGTGGGGAAAGGAACTGGATTATAACTTCTTTGCTTCCGGAAGGAAAGAGATGGAACGTTTCTTTATAAACGGAGCTGACTGGCATTCGCAATGTAGCGACCCTCAGTTTGTTGATGCGGAAAATGGAGATTATCGGGTAAGTGACTGCTCACGGGCACGGATGGTCGGGTTCCAAAATTTTGATATGGATGAGTTTGGGGTTCGCAGTGCTCATCTGAAGAAGATTGCGAAGACACCGCTTATACCGCGTTTAAATCTGTCATTGGAGGATAAAAAGCAAGAAGATGTGACGGAAACATGGATGGGATGTCAGATCAAGGAAGCGAAAGGAAGCGATTTGTCTGCTTTTGGCGTAGGATTTGATAAAGAGGGAATTGCGTTTGAAAGGGTTTATGAAGGTTCTTTGGCGGCGAAAATCGGGATAAAGAGTGGCGATCTGTTGCAGAAGATAAATGATGTCCGTATCACGAGTTTCTCTGCTTTACGTGCCTATTTGAAAAATAGTAAGCAAAAAGAACAGGTGCTTTCTGTTATACGCGCCCAAGAAGAGATAACAATCCGAACGACAAAAGAAGGTATGATGTAGTATATGAAATGGAATAGTAAAAACATGGATAAACGTTAGAATATATGAGAAAGTTATTGTGTGTTTGTTTTTTTGTAACGATGGCTGTTCTTATGGCATTTGGGCAGAAACAGGAATTGATTCTTCCGGTTCCGTCTGAAAAACCGAATCCTGCCCAGCAGAAACAGATTGACCGGAAATATGGCATGTTCCTCCATTTTGGGATGAATACCTATTTGGGGAAACAGTGGAGTGATGGAACTGATCCGGCAAGTGCCTATAATCCTCCGGCTGATTTGGCAGAGAAAGCGGCCGAATGGGTACGTATTGCCAAGAAAGCGGGGATGCGTTCCATCGTATTAACGACTAAGCATCATGAGGGTTTTTGCTTGTGGGACAGTAAATATACGGAGCATGATATTGCCAACCCGGCTATTCCGCATAAAATCGATGTCGTGAGGGCGGTTTCGGATGCTTGCGAGAAAGAGGGGATTGCCTTTTCTGTCTATTATTCTTTGTGGGACAGGAATGCGCCTTCGTATAAAGATGCAGATAAGCATAAGTATATTGTTTATATGAAGAACCAATTGGAAGAATTGATGACACAATACGGACCGGTGGCGGAGTTATGGTTTGATGGAGCTTGGGATCGAAAGAATCCCGAAGATTGGTATCTGCCGGAGGTGTATGATTTTGTCAAGCGGTTACAGCCGGAATGCCAAATTGCAACCAATTGGACCATTGGCAAACATCCGATAGATATGAGAGAGGGTGATTCAATTCTTTATTTTCCGTCCGATTTCCGTTTGTGGGATCCGTATTTGCCTACTTGGGATGATCCGAAGGTGTACCGGTATAATGGTAAAAACTATTATTTGCCCTTTGAAAGTACACAAACTATTTCTGTATTAGGAAATTGGTTTTATGATGAAACAGATCGGTCGGTACGGGATATAGAAGATTTGGAAGAGATTTTTTATGTTTCAACTCGTAATAATAATTGTTTATTATTGAATATTCCGCCGGATAAGAACGGGGTCATTATCCTGGAGTATGAAGAACGAATTTACGAGTTAGCTAAGCTTCTGGGTATTAAAGACGGTAAAGAATTCCCTTCCCAGATGAAACATCCGAACTCTCTTACCGCTTTCGCGGAAGCGCAAGCAAGCAGTGTATATAAATCGGACGAACTTCATTATGGTGCTGATTATGCTGTTGATAGCGATGTCTCAACCTCTTGGGTGTCTGCAGACAGTACGGGTTGGTTGGAAATATCCTTACAAAAAGAGTCTACTTTCAATCAAATATTGGTCATTGAGGGTGGAAATCATATCAAGAAGCATTCGGTTGAAATAAAGAAAGGAAAAGAGTGGGTTCCGATTCACGAAGGTGAAATGCTTTGTGATGAAAATATAGAGAGTTTTATGGGGTATGGATTTGGAACGATTCAACTACCTAAACCGGTTCAAGCCAAACAGGTTCGTTTGAATATCCAATCGTCAAATGGCCTTCCGGTGATTTACTCTATTCGCCTGAAGAATGTTCAGGAATGAGTATGTGTTGTTTGGTGGCTGAGTATTATAGGGAAAGCGGCAGGATATTGAAACTCTTGCCGCTTTCGTTTTGGAATATCAGATAAGGTATGTGGAAATATTTGTGCATCTTTGCAGAGAAATTGTTGAATGTTGAAAGCTATGAAGCGAAAAATATACACAGATGCGCTTACAGTGTTGGCGAAGGGAACGGATGCAGGATTGTATCGTTTAATCCCGGAGCGAGTAGAAGTGGTGAATAGTGAAGAAGATGTGCAAGCGGTATTGGCTGCTTGTCGGGATTCGGGTAAATCATTAACTTTTAAAGCAGGTGGGACCTCTTTGTCCGGGCAGACCATCACGGAGCATGTTTTGGTAGAAATCGGTCCGGATTTCAAGCAGGTGAAGATTTCGGAAGAGGGTCGGTTTGCAACTTTTTCGTGTGGAATTGTGGGAGATCATGCCAACCGGTTGTTAAAACCGTATGGGCGCAAGTTGGGCCCCAGTCCTGCGTCGATTAAATCAGCCCGTATCAGTGGGATTGTCGTGAACAATGCGAGTGGTTCCAGTTATGGTATTACCTATAATTCTTACCATACGGTGCGTAGTATGCGGTTGATATTGGCGGACGGGACACTGCTTGATACGGCTTCGGAGGAAAGCCGCAGGCGTTTTGTCGAAACACATCCTCAATTTGTCAAGGGATTGTTGGATTTGCGCGACCGTGTGAAGCAACATCCGGAAATGGAGAAACGTATTCGGCATAAGTATGAGTTGAAGAATACGTGCGGGTATGGCGTGAATGCTTTTGTGGATTATGATGATCCGGTTGATATTTTGATGCACCTGATGGTCGGCTCGGAGGGAACACTCGGATTTATATCGGAAGTGACATTTGAGACTGTACCCGATTTAAAACTGAAAGCTTCTGCGTTATTGTATTTCCCTTCCATGGTTGAGGCTTGTAAGTCTATTCTTCCGTTGAGGGAATGCCGAGTTTCGGCGGCGGAACTGATGGACCGGAATGCTTTGCGGGCCGTCGAGAATGAACCTGGAATGCCTGAAATACTCAAATCTTTGCCGGACGAGGCTGTCGCGCTGTTGATTGATACATCGGCAGATGACGAAGGAACATTGCAAGCACAGTTTAAAGAGATTGAACAAAAATTGGCGTCCGTACAAACGCTTTATCCGGTGTCTTTTACAACTGATTCGAGTTTGTATGCGACTTATTGGCGTGTGCGGAGTGGGTTGTTCACGTCTGCTGCGGCACGACGCCCGCGAGGAACGGTATCCATTATAGAGGATATCGCTTTTCGTGGTGAGATTTTAGGGGAAGCCTTGACGGAGGTACGGAAGGTCCTTGCCAAATACCATTATTCAGATGCTGTGATGTGGGGACATTTGTTGGATGGAAATGTCCACTTCACGATTTTCCCGAATATTAATCGTCCCGAGGGCGTGGAAGAATATGCTGCGTTTATGCGAGAGCTGGTTGATACGGTACTTCGATATGATGGCAGCCTGAAGGCTGAACATGGTACGGGACGCAACATGGCCCCGTTTGTGAAACAAGAATGGGGTGAGGATATTTACCAATTGATGAAGGATGTCAAAGCTTTGTTTGATCCGCAAGGCTTATTGAATCCGGGGGTATTAATCAATACTGATCCGCAAGTTTTCATTAAGAATCTGAAAAAGATGCCATTGGCCAATGAGTTGATAGACCGCTGTATTGAATGTGGCTTTTGTGAGGTACAGTGTCCGGCACGCAATCTGACACTTACGCCCCGTCAGCGGATTGTCGTTTATCGTGCTTTATCATTGATGGCAGAGAAAGGAGAAACCGATACTCCCCGGTATAGAGAATTGCGTGAAGCATTCCGGTATGTCGGAAACGAGACATGCGCGACGGATGGGCTTTGCGGCTTGGCATGTCCGGTTGGCATTAATACCGGATTACTGATTAAGGAACTGCGGTGGAAGGAAAATGGGAAGTTGGCCAATCGAATCGCTTCGTGGATAGGAAAGGATATGGATAAGGTGACCCAAGGATTGCGTCCTTTGCTCTCGTTGCCTCATGGGATTTCTCGTGTGATTGGGTACGGAACGATGGAGGGAATCACGCGTGCGATGTTCCAAGCGAGCGGACATCGTTTCCCGCTGTGGACACGCTATACTCCCGCAGGAGCCCGGAAGTTGACCTATCAGACGGAAACACCGCTTGAGGGGCAGACGGAGATGGTTTATTTTCCTTCGTGTATTACACGAACGATGGGAGCTTCTGCGGAATATGAGGAAAAAGTGGGGGTGACGGAAAAGACAATCGCATTACTTCACAAGGCCGGTTTTTCGATTCGGTATCCCCAGAATATTCATCATTTATGTTGCGGGATGGCTTTCTGTAGCAAAGGATTTCGTAAACAGGCGAAACAGAAAGAAGAGGAATTGAACGAAGCCTTGTTACAAATTAGCGAGAATGGAGCTCTCCCGATTTTGTGTGATATGAGTCCTTGCCTGCTCCACATGCGTGAAACATTGGACAAGCGTTTGCGACTGTATGAGCCTGTGGAATTTATCTATGATTTTATGTTGGACAGGTTGAAATTTGAACAATTGCCGATTACGGTTGCGGTTCATAGCACTTGTAGTACGACTAAAATGGGCGTGACTCCGAAGTTGTTGGCTTTGGCCCATCTGTGTGCGGAAAAAGTGGTTGTCCCGATGGATGTAACATGCTGCGGATGGGCGGGTGACCGAGGCTTTTTCTTCCCGGAATTGAATGCTTCGGCTTTGCGCTCGTTGCCTGCAAGTTTGGAGGGCGCTTCCGAAGGATATAGTAATAGCCGGACTTGTGAGATTGGGTTGACGATGAACAGCGGAATCTCTTATAAATCGATTGTATATTTGGTAGATAAAGCTACCGATAAGAAATAAACCAAACAAAAGCCCCTCGGCTCTTCATGTGGAACCGAGGGGCTTTTTGTAGTTTGGCATTTAATTTTATAGGGAGTTATTGTTTAATGAGGTAAACACAAGATTATTCGTCTGTTTGTTTTGTCTGTTTTATGCGATTCCGTTTAGCATGCCATAAAAATACAAAGGCTTTAGGGCATACACTTTCAACAACCATGCGACCCATTGCTCTTTAGACATATCGAGCAAAGAGAGTGGAAACGAAATTTCAGGCTCTTTTTTGTAATTGAATTCACACAGTAATACATGCCCATAATCCGTTACGATTGGACAAGCGGCATATCCATCATATTTTTCTACTGGCTCTTTCCCTTCCATTAAAGCAATCAGGTTTTTGGCAGCGATGGGCACCTGTTTCCTGATAGCGGCCGATGTTTTGCTTGTCGGGATACCGGCAACGTCACCTAAGGAGATGATGTTGGGATAGGTTTTGTGTATTAACGTCTCTTGGTCGACCATGACCCACGCTTCGCGTGCCAATTTCCCTTCCGTCCAGCCTAAACCTGATTCTCTAACAAAATCGGGCGCAGACATCGGCGGGGTGAAATGAAGAAAATCATAATCTTCGACAAATGGCGTAGATACCTTTTCCCCGTTAATCGTTTCAATCTTTTCGAGGTGAACCTGTTTGGCCGCAGTGTCCACTCCTTTGACGCGTACATTCAAATGAATCGGGATGTGGCGCTCGTGATAAATCTCTTCCAAACGTGGGGTGAAGTACGGGACATCATATAGCTGCTTTTCTGCTGTGTAGTAATTCAAATCGAGTTTGTCCCGTGTCCCCTGTTTTCGCGCGTAATGTTCGGTCAGGAGGCATATCTTTTTGGGAGCTCCTCCGCATTTGTGTTTGGTATAGGTATCCGTGTAAATACCTTTCCCTCCGGTCTGGGCAAATTTTTGTAAGGCCTGCCACGTTTTTTGAGCCCCTTCGAAGTCATAAATGCAGTGGGCATTTCCTTGTCCCAAAGTGGCCTGTGTGATGCCTTCGACCATAGTCCAGTTGATTTGGAGTCCCGGAGTCAACACCAAGAAATCATAGGTGATTTTCCCATTGTTGCACGTCGTGATTTGATTCTGAACGGGATCCACCAATTGGACGGAATCTTTAATCCATTTGACGCCACTCGGTATACAGTTCTCCTGCTTCTTCCAGACATCGTTCGGCTGATAAACGCCTGAAGCAATCAGGGTGAATCCGGGTTGGTAAAACTGGCGGTCACTGGGATCGATGAGGGTAATGTCGGGTGTGTCAAGCCATCGCTTTAAACGGGCAGCCATACTCAGACCGGCAGCTCCGCCGCCGATGATGACTATTTTCCCTTTAGCCTTACTTGAAAATGCGTTTACCCGCCGGGTATTTGTCGCTGCAAGCAGCCCTGCCATTGCCATTAGTTTCAGGAAATGCCGACGGTCGATGGAATGGTTGCCTGTGGTTTGTTTGAATAAATCCTCCCGTATGTGTGCCATTGTTGTCTTATAAAATGTAGGTTTGATGGAATCAGTTTGTATGATTGGCACGTCCCGGCGTTTAAACTGGGGCCGGGACGTGCAAGTTGTTAGTTATTTGTACTCTTGCCAACTTTTAATCTGGATATCCTTTTCGTCCATGCTACAGAATGCATGAATGAATGCACTTGCCAAACGAGCGTTTGTGATAAGCGGGATGTTATGGTCGATGGCTGCACGTCGGATTTTGTATCCGTTGGTCAGCTCTCGCTTACTGTGATCTTTCGGGATATTGACAACCAGTTCGAACGTATGCTGGCTGAACAAATCCATGATGTTCAAATCACCCGGTTCGTCGGGCCAGTTGACTGCCGTTGCCGGAACTCCATTTTCATTCAAGAACTTGGCTGTCCCTGCTGTACCGTAAATTTGGTAACCTTTGGCGGTTAGGCGCTGACATGGTTCCAATAGTTCTGCTTTGCTCTTCGCCGCACCAGAAGAAACCAATATGTTCTTTTGCGGGATTTGGTTCCCGACGGCGATCATGGCCGAGAGGAGCGCTTCGTTGAAGTCGTCTCCCAAGCAGCCGACCTCACCTGTTGAACTCATATCCACGCCTAAGACTGGATCTGCTTTGTGCAAGCGGGCGAATGAGAATTGTGAGGCTTTTACGCCAATCCAATCAATATCGAACGCGCTTTTATCCGGTTGGGTATAAGGCGCATCCAGCATGATGCGGGTGGCGGTCTCGATGAAGTTCCGTTTCAAGACTTTGGAGACGAATGGGAAGCTGCGTGATGCGCGCAGGTTACATTCGATTACCTTGACGTCGTTGTTCTTCGCCAAGAATTGGATGTTGAACGGACCGCTGATGTTCAGCTCTTGCGCAATCATTTTGCTGACCTTCTTGATACGGCGAGCTGTTTCGAAGTAGATTTTCTGGGCAGGGAATACCAAGGTGGCATCACCGGAGTGAACGCCTGCAAACTCGATATGTTCAGAGATAGCATATTCAACGACTTCGCCGTTACGGGCAACCGCGTCAAATTCGATTTCTTTGGCTCCCTGTAAGAATTCAGAAACGACGACGGGGTATTCTTTGGACACTTTGGCTGCCAAATCCAGAAACTCAATCATTTGTTCCTTGTTATGGCAGACGTTCATTGCTGCTCCCGACAGGACATACGAGGGACGAATCAGGATAGGGAAACCGACTTTTGCAATGAATTCATCGATTTCTTCCATGCTGGTCACTTCTGCCCAACGGGGTTGGTCGATGCCCAATGTATCCAACATGGCGGAGAATTTATGCCGGTTTTCTGCTCGGTCTATGGAAAGCGGTGAAGTACCTAAAACCGGTACATTCTGGCGGTAAAGTTTCATCGCTAAATTGTTGGGAATCTGTCCGCCCACCGAAACAATCACCCCCTTCGGGAGTTCCAAATCAATGATATCCAATACCCGTTCGAATGAGAGTTCGTCGAAGTAGAGTCGGTCACACATATCATAGTCGGTTGATACCGTTTCGGGATTATAATTAATCATGATGGCTTTATACCCCAATTTGCGTGCTGTCTGTGCCGCATTGACCGAACACCAGTCGAATTCGACGGACGAACCGATTCGATAGGCTCCCGAACCCAATATAATCACACTCTTTTCATTCGGATAGTAAGTGATGTCGTGTGAACTGCCGTCGTAGGTCAGGTACAGGTAGTTCGTCAGTTCCGGATGTTCGGATGCGATAGTGTTGATGCGCTTGACGCTTGGCAAGATACCCATCTTTTTGCGCAGGTTGCGTACCCGGATATTCTCTTTTTCCATGTTCCCCTCCGGATTCTCCACGTAGCGGGCAATCTGGAAGTCGGAGAAGCCTAACCGTTTGGCTTCTCTTAATACCTCTTCGGGCAGCTCTTCTATCTTGTTGTATTGAGATAATACATGCGTATAGTCAACGATGTTCTTCAACTTTTCGAGGAACCAAGGTGTGATTTTGGAAAGTTCATGAATGCGTTCAATCGTGTATCCTTCTTCTAATGCTTTGGCAATGGCAAAAATACGGAGGTCTGTCGGGTTGGCCAGTGCGTCGTCCAAATCGTCGAATTTCAAATCGTTATTCCCGACGAAACCATGCATACCTTGCCCAATCATGCGTAATCCTTTTTGCATGATTTCTTCGAAACTTTTTCCGATGGACATGATTTCTCCTACTGATTTCATGCTGGAACCGATTTGCCGGCTAACGCCCACGAACTTGGTTAAGTCCCAACGGGGAATTTTGACAATCATATAGTCGACGTCCGGTGCTTTGTATGCCGAGTTGGGTGTTCCCATTTCACCGATTTGGTCGAGGCTGTAGCCCAATGCCAATTTGGCGGCAACAAATGCCAATGGATAACCGCTCGCTTTGGATGCCAAAGCGGATGAACGGCTCAGGCGGGCGTTCACTTCGATGACCCGATAGTCGCATGTGTCGGAATTGAATGCATATTGGATGTTACATTCTCCTACAATTTCCAGATGGCGGATGATTTTTTGCGAAAGCTCTTGCAGCATTTTCAGCTCCTGCTCTGTCAACGAACAGGTGGGGGCAACAACGATGCTTTCTCCTGTGTGGACACCCAGCGGGTCAACATTTTCCATGCTGACCACCGTGAAACAATGGTCGTTTTTATCACGGATGACTTCAAATTCGATTTCTTTCCATCCCTTTAAGGATTCTTCTACCAAGATTTGGGGTGAGTAAGCGAATGCGCTTTCTCCCAAAACCCGCAGTTCGGCTTCATTTTTACAGATACCGCTTCCCATGCCGCCTAATGCGTATGCCGAACGAATCATGACCGGGAAACCGATTTCGTATGCAGCTTTGACCGCATCCTCCAAGTTTTCCACAGCATGGCTCACGGGAGTCTTGACATTGATTTCATTGAGTTTCTTGACAAACAGGTCGCGGTCTTCCGTGTACATGATGGCTTCGACAGAGGTCCCCAACACTTTGACACCATATTTTGCCAGCGTACCGCTTGTGTAAAGTTCAGTTCCGCAATTCAAAGCCGTCTGGCCGCCGAATGCCAAAAGGATACCATCCGGTTGCTCTTTTTTGATGACTTCTTCAACAAAATAGGGGGTGATGGGGAGGAAATAAACCTTATCGGCAACTCCTTCCGATGTTTGGATGGTAGCAATGTTCGGATTGAGTAGGACGGTACTGATACCTTCTTCTCTCAACGCCTTCAATGCTTGTGAACCGGAATAATCAAATTCACCGGCTTGTCCGATTTTCAGGGCTCCCGAGCCCAGAACAATCACTTTCTTGATACCACTTTTCGACATAGTAATTTGGACTGTTTTATGTATGAATAATATATTGTCGGAACGGCTAATATATAAAAAATGCGTTGGTTACAAGAACCAACGCATCCTTATATATAAACTGAAATAGTATGTGCCTTCTCTGTCATGAATCTTCTCTTCAAAATTTGAGCAAAGGTAAGCCTTTCTTTTTGATTGTGCAAATTATTGGAACTTTGATTGTTTTTTCAACGTGAAAATAGGCAGATAGAGGAAAATACCCAAGATGGACATGGCAAGTCCCCCGATTGTACCGGCAGCTAATGGGAACCAAAACGCCTCTTTGTCGGAGCCTAACATAAACGGGATAAATCCTAAGATGGTCGAAACGACCGTCAGGAATATCGGAATGATTTTGGCATTCCACGCTTTCAGGTAGGCGCGATAGGGTGGCATGAGCGGTTTGCGTTCCCGTATCTGGTTGTACTCGTTTAGGATATAGATACTGGCATTGACCGTAATACCGCAGAGCAGGACGAATGAGGCAAACCCGCCTTGGTCGAAGTTCAGTTTGAACCAATAGAAGGTCAAGAACACGCCGATGTAGGAAATCGGAATCACGAATATGACCGCCAACGGTTGCCGCAGCGAATTGAACAGGATACTCGTCGTAAAGAAAATAATGACAATGACCAATAACAGTAACAGATATTGCTTGCTGTTGTCGTTTCCCCAATAATACCATGAACTGCTGGAATGAGCCGTATATCCCATGGGCAGGATGGAGTTGAACTCTTTCAATATCCGTTCCTGAATCTTATTTCCTTGGTTGGAGGCACCAATGTATTCATATTGCAAACAGAGGCGGTACTGTTGGTCGACTTTGCCGACGTTTTGGGGCGTTTGTCCCTTCTCTACGGTGGCGAATTCTGCCAGCTTGTACGGTTTTCCATTGATGGTCTGGGGAACATATTGCATGTTCCATACGTCGTACTCTTTGGACTGGCGGGAAGAGAGCTTCAAGCTTTCCGTTTCGTTGTCGACAATAATCTGTCCGGTGGTCACATCTCTGGCAAAGACCGGGTTCAAGACGGCAAACAGGTCGATCGGCAACAGATTCTCCTGTGCCATGCGTGCCTTGTTGAGGTTGAAATAAAACTCCTGATAATCGTCTTTCCACCACGAGAACTCCGAGTTGATGATGACCTCTTTGATGCGTCGGTTGGCAAGCAACGAGTCTTTCAGCTGTTCTGCCCATTTGTATAGCTCGTCGTAATTGTAGCCAAACATCTCAATGCGGTAAGAACCGGCACCTTCCCGCACGTCATTGCTGAACCCTTGGTCTTGCAGCCCCCACACATTCCAACTTCCTCCGCCCAATTCCAAGGCTTTGCTGATGATACGCGCCTTGAGTGTATAAGGAAAACCGCTGCGCTCGCTTTCGCGGGTGAAATAGATGTTGATGCCGGCTTGCCGTGCACTGTAAATGCTTGTCTGGAACTGACGTATCTCTTTAAATGTACTGAGATAGGCTTCCATCTGTTTGATAAGCGTATTCATCTGTTCGAGTGTCGTCCCGTTGGGGAGGGAGGCGCTCAC
The DNA here is from genome assembly GCA_944323815.1 of uncultured Parabacteroides sp. GTDB lineage: Bacteria > Bacteroidota > Bacteroidia > Bacteroidales > Tannerellaceae > Parabacteroides. The sequence continues at coordinate 11,685 of CALUTX010000067.1, forward strand.
AGAGAGCACAGTCTCTTCGTTGCGGGTGAAATAGCTCCCTTCATATACTTTTTGGACGAACAAGCGCAGGGTCCCGCCCAATGCCTTGTCGATGATGGGTTTCACTTTTTCCTTGTAGGTTTCGTTGGAGGCA
>CALUTX010000068.1 GCA_944323815.1 uncultured Parabacteroides sp.
TCCGTCCACTCTTCGTTATGGAACGTATTGATACCAAAATGGATAAACATTCCATACTGCCGTCTGATTTGTTCCAACTGCGCAGCAGAAGGCCGGGTCGACGGTTTGGGCAACAACGTATCGCTTGCCAAGATTTGCCCTCCGGGTATCTCCGCATACCCTTTGCCTATTTCTGTCCACCCGCAGGCAAACCAACAAAAAAGAAGAATAAATAAACTATTTCTCATGACTCATTCATTTAACGTTTTCACCTATCTCTACCCGGAAAGGAGCCACCGGAAGTCCCTGTTTGTTGAACAGATTCCCCACCGTCGCATCGTCAAAGCAATAGCGTACCTCTGTCGGCTCTTTGACTTTCGACGCATACACCTCCAGCCGATTTCCTTTTATACGGGCTTTTGCTTCCACAAAGTTCTTATCTTTTCCGGCAATTTGCAAACCTTTTACAACTTTATCCGCACAAACCAGTCCTTCTTCTGCATGGCTGAAGGTAAGTACAGCTTTCCCCTTTACGACTGTTGCCTGTTCCAAGAAAGGACTCTGATATCCTTTTTCCAATAAACCGTAATGCTCGCCCAATGCCAGATTTCCCAAACGGCTACCTACCTCCTGTTTGCGTGCTGGATGGATATTGCCATATTCACCTACATCATTCGTTATGACAATACCGGTATGAGGTACTTCATGTACAATCTGCTCTTGTGCTTCCCGTACCAAGGCCGGCCCGTTATTCGTGGATTGATAATTGAAAGGAGCAATCTGTACTTGATAGAAAGGAAACTCTTTTCCGAAATCCTTCCGCCAACACGCTATCAAACTCTTCATCAATCCAAAGTAAGGCCTCGGATCATCCCGATTCGATTCGCCTTGATACCAAATCGCTCCGGCTATCCGATAGGGAAGAAGCGGATAAATCATACTATTATACAATGTACCCGGCTCCACCGGCCACCAAGGGCATTTCCGACTTGCGATGACATTCCGTTCCTCCTGCGTATCCGGTACAGCATCCTCGGGTATCCAGACCTCTGCAGCTGTTCCACCCCAAGCCGAAACAATCAATCCGACTGGGACATCCAGCTTCTGATGCAAATGCCTACCGAAGAAATAGGCCACTGCACTCCGTTTCCGCATTACCTCCGGCGTGCATACCTCCCACTTCGCATGGCAATCTTCTTGCAACGTCTGACTTCCCCGCTTGTCAAGGCTGAAGAAACGGATTTGCGGGTAATCGGCTGCTGCAATCTCCGCCGATTGATTGGCTATGCCATTTGCCGGTGTCCACTCCATATTGGATTGCCCGCTACATAACCAGACCTCTCCTATCATCACGTCGTTCAACACGATTTTCTCCCGTTCGTTATTTCCTGAAAAAACATGCAGCGTATAGGGGCCTCCATACCGTCCGGTCTTTATCTTTCCTTTCCAACGACCGCTATCATCCACCACAACCGAAACAGTATCTTGAGAAGACCAACTGCCTACTATCCGAACTGTCGTACTTGCCTGTCCCCATCCCCAAATCGGAACAGAATCCTGTTGCTGCAAAACAATATGGTCGGTGAAAAGAGCCGGTAGTGAAACCGGCGTATGGCTCTGCGCCGAAAGCTCCAAGGAAGAACAGACTGCAAATGCCAGCAATGAAAGCCCCTTCCCGAGCCAATCATTAAAATGTCTATGCCTCTTCATCATTCCACAAACTATTTTCCATTAAACTCCTTCACCGCTTCAAACATCGCTACAATATTGGCCGGCGGTACATCCGGTAAGATATTATGTACCGTATTAAAGATAAAACCGCCTCCCGCCGACATGATTTCCAAACGTTGTAAAACCTGTTCACGTACCTGTTCCGGTGTACCGTTGTTCAGTGTGCCCACAGTTTCCACACCGCCACCCCAGAAGGTACAATCCTGCCCGAACTCTTTCTTCAGGAACTCCGGTTCCATATTCACAGCATTGGTTTGTACCGGATTGAATATCTCTATACCCGCATCAATCAAATCCGGCATTAAAGAAGAAATCGAACCACAAGAGTGAATAAACGTATGCATCTGACTATGCGACTTCACATAATCGCACAACTGCTTATGACGAGGTTTGAAAAGCATCTTATACGTATCCGGATCCATGAACGGGCCGGTAGTCATCCCCAAATCATCCCCGAAACGGATAATGTCGACGATATCCCCTACTGCCTCGCACACTTTCTCCAACGTAGCCAAATGCCGTTCCAGCAATTGATCCAATACACGAGCTACCTGATCCGGCTCACAAAGCAAATCCATCAAGAAATTATCCATCCTGCGCAAGAAGGTTCCCCATTCAAACAGGTTACACCCGCAAACAATCATCAACGCCTTATCTGTTGTCTCACGTAAATGAAGCGTATTCTTTCGCAACTGCTCCCAAAAACCGGGATCTGCTGCATGATCCCAAGGGCTATGCACATAGCGGGACCAAAGGACACGCCCCATCTCTTCATCCAACCCGTTATAATTCTCCGGATAACCATCCACATAGGGAAAATAAGACTGATCAAAGAAGGTCGCTCCTTTAGGCATCATGGCCAACAGACGTTTGCCATCCGTATCATAACAATGGTACGAACCGTTAGGCTGAAGCACCGGATTAAACCATACCGGGTAAAAAGCCTTGTCGCCATTCGCCAAAACCGTTTCATGCCAGTCACTCGGCTGCGTGTTAAACGTCCGCCCGATATCGAGGACATCAATGCCAAACCGATCGATAATCGACATATCCGGTTGTGCCAACTGCTGTACTACATCATAGATTTGAACCGGCAGATCGTCCCGACCCAAATATTTCACTAAATTGGAATAAGCGATTGCTGATATTCCAGAACTGGGGGTTGCCCCCATGTCGACCGGCACGCGATCCGGTTCTTTATGTGCGATTGCTGCTAAAACACGTTCTCTTGAAGTCATACGAAATTATATCTTTTTACATCCTATATTATCTATTTATTACGCGCCTCCGCTCATTCCTATAATGAAAGAGGCGACAACCAATACAACCAGACCGGCATACATCCAACCTTTCGTCTTTCCGTCCGTGGCTTTCCACTCACCCCGGTATAATCCCCACAAGGTGGCAAAAACGATTGTCAATGACATCAGTATGCCCCAAGCGGTAAACGAGAACTCGCCCATCCGGCTTTTCCCCATGCCATAGAAAATAAAGTTCACAAACCAGAGGAAACCGGCAAGAGCCGAATACAAATAGTTTTTCGCCACGGCTATCTCTTCCGTCTTCACAAAGGTTTTCAGATTATGGTTCTTTTTACACAAAAACAGACACCACAATGCCGTCGCAACGAACGACCCGCCAAACAAAACCATGAACACCGGCAACGTCTGGAACAACGGATCCACACCCGAAGCCACCAATGCCGAAGAAATTCCAATTCCCTGCTCAATGCCCAACGCCTGTGATGCTCCTGTGATACCGACAAAGAGAACCAACACCACACCTTTCTTGAAATTCAGCTCCGGATTAGCCTCTCCATCTGCACACTTGTCTTTCCGATAACCGGCATATCCGCTCAAAGCGATACCAACAGCAGCTATCAAAAGCCCGACTATCAACAGGCTTCCGCTTTCTTGTTGCAACATGACTGACAACCGTCCGTCAATAGCCGGAGGGATAACCGTACCCAGAATCATCATCAATCCCAACGAGAGGGAAAAGCCAAGCGACACACCCAAATAACACAAGGATAAGCCGAATGTCAGGTTACAAACCCCATAGATAATCCCCAGCAGAAAGACCCAGCCCAACGTCTGGGATGAAACACCGGACAAAACATCCATAAATCCCGGACAGAAAACCACGCAAGCCACCACCGGAACAATTACGTATGCAAACAAACTATAAACCAACCAATAGTTTTCCCAAGCCCAATTACGAGTCTTGCCAAAAGGAATCGAGAAGCTCCCCGACGAAAAAGCACCGATGGCAATCAGCCCGATTCCGAATAATAATTCCAATGTCATAATTTTGAACTAATTCCTCCTTTTTATATTTCGATATACGCACGTTGTACTGTTACAGACAGCACATCCATAAGGCCGTTTCCGAACCGTCTCCCCGATGCCGATTATTCCGCTGACAGACTTAATCGGTTGCATCAGGCAAGAGTCGCCGATGGTGATTCCCGTCGGCTGATCGCCAATGCAAGCAAACAAATCCCGCTGCCCGGACAACGCCCATTCGCAATACCCCGGACTGTAACGGTTCGTGATTTTTTCCCCGGTAGCAGCCATTTCTTCCCCCAGGCTAATTTGAATTCGGTCCATGGCATTTTCTACCGTTGCCGAACCGATTGATTCGACCACAAACGCCTCCAAAAAGTCGCCTTCCTGTTGATAGGCATGAGACAAGGTCGTAAAGGTCTCTCCCGCCGTGCAAAGGAACAAGGCTATCTTTGACGCGCCAGTCATGTATCCGCAAACCCGACGCCCCGTTTGCAACCGACCGCCGGAACAGCTCACCACGCCCGCCTTCACATCCAACGCCTCACACGGCAGTATCCGATACCCGCCAATAATCTCCTTCGTGTGCCTCAACTGAGAAAAAACCTTTTCCACGATACCCGACACCGGCAAATAGCTTTCTTCCGTCGGAGCCTGCAAATAGCCCATCAGCACCTGTTTATCCGGGCAGACCTCTTCAAACGAAAAAGTAAACGTCCGAAACATCATTTCTTGGCATTAAAATCCGCAACAGCCTGATAGAATGCTCTAATATTGGCATCGGGCACCAACGGCGGCATGTCGCATCCCGAAGAGAGGACGAAATTCCGATAACCGGCCGTCTTTTCCAGCAAATCCATTGTCTGCCGATAGACTTCTTTCGCCGACGCCTGTTTCAAGACGCCGACCGGGTCGATGTTTCCCATAATCACCAAGTCAGACGGGCATTGCTCCAACGTCGCCACCATGTCGACCGCATTCCCGAAATGTAGCGCAGCCGCTCCGGAAGCAATCATCGCCGATGTACATTGCCCCCTATTTCCGCAGTTATGTAAAATCACAATGAAATCATCATCTTGTACCGCTTCTACAATCTGCTTTACATAGACCGTCGAATAGCTCATGCAATCTTCATCCGACAGCAACCCCGCAGCCGGTTCGGCCATGATGACACCCGTTGCACCCAGACGCTTCAACTCCTGACAATAGTGTAATATGAAGGTCGTACACTTCTCAAGAAGCGTTTGAATCACATCCGGTTCGATGTAAATCCCGACCATGATTTCCGACATATCATACAACCGTCCCGCCAGCGAAAAAGGGCCGATGCAACCGGACAGCACCGGCTTGTCTTGTATATTTTCTATCGCCAATCGATTCGCCTTCAAATACTCCGGCATGCGCCCCGCCGACAGCGAAGGGATTTGCAACTTATCCACCGTTTCGGCATCATACACCAGCCTGCCGGTCACGCTGGGCACCTCATGCTCCGGCATACTGATTGTACAGCCAAAGGCTTCCGCCTCGACCGTCAAATCCATAATGACCGTACAGGCTGCCGTGTCGTAGGTCTCCGTCACGTTCCGGATAGCCTGATAATGTACGTCTCCATCCGTAACGGCATCAATCACCCGCTTCCCGATTGCCTCGATTCCCGGATGGGTCATAATCGGAATAGCTATCCGCTTTTCGCTGTCCAACAGCTGTTTGGCAAATTTATTCATACGCAATCAGGCTACTATCGAATCCAACCAATTAATATCGTCTTGCGGGTCACGCCCGTATGCATCCGCTCCGATTTGCCGGGCGAACTCGGCATTCAACGGCGCACCGCCCACGATCACCTTTGTTCCCGGATGTTTCTCGCGGATGGCTGCAATCATCGGCTGCATGTTGCTCATCGTCGTCGTCAGCAAGGCCGACATACCACAGACAGCACCGGGATGCTCGTCCAACGCCTGAATATACTTCTCTGCCGAAACATCCGTTCCTAAATCAATCACTTCCCAACCGGCGCCTTCTACCATCATACCCGTCAGGTTCTTACCGATGTCATGCAAATCGCCCTGTACCGTACCGATGATAAAGACCCCTTTCCGCCGAATCTCGCCGTTCTGGAAATAGGGCTTCAAGTGTTTCATCGCACTGTTCATCGCTTTGGCCGATAACAACATCTGCGGCACAAAAATTTTTCCCTCCGTGAATTTGTTTCCTACCCGGTTCATCGCCGGAATCAAAGCTTCGTTCAAAATCATCTGCGGAGAAAAACCAGCCTCTAATGCCTCTTTGGTCAATTCGTCCGCCCCCGGCATCCCTTTCATGGTTGGGGGATAAGGAGAGGCTTGGTTGATCTTCCCGAATTCTACGCACTCTCCCAATTTGTCAATCAAGTCGTTCATGTCTAATAATAATTTGAAATTTGAAATTGATAAGTCTATCCTTCAGACTTAGATAAGCACACCATATAACGTTATATAGAGTGTCTATACAACGTTGTATAGAGTGGTTATCTAAACCTATATAATGTGTTTATTCAGTAGTGAAGCGTTTCGGTGGTTCAATCCGTATGAAACACCTCTTCCATCGCAGCCCACCATTCGCCCTCAGCCCGGTTCTCTACCGGTTGCTGACAAGGGTCGGTCAGCTTCCACCACGCTTGTGTGACCGGGTCTGCCGCCATCCGCTGCATGTCGCCTTCATAATCGTCACCTACATACTCGTAATAGCTGAACAGCAACCCGTCCTTATAATAAATGGAATAATTGCGGATGTTGCACGCTTTAATCATCTCCAGCACACCGGGCCAAACCGCAGCATGCAACCGTTTGTATTCTTCTAATTTTTCCGGCTTAACGCCGATAACACTGCCATATCGTTTCATGTTTTCCTCCTTTCAGACTAAGTACACATTCAATTTGTTATTTCACTACAAAGTGAATCATAATTCCCTGATTATACTATCTCAAAAACGACTATTACTTGACAAAAACCGACAAAAGCAAATTTCTATTCCCTGTCTATCTGTTTGATTTGCATATTCCGGTATTCACGAGCCGAACAATGCGTGATTTTAGCAAACAAATGAGAAAACTGGGACAAGTTACTAATCCCTACTTTTTCGGCTATTTGCGAGACAGCCATCTGCGTAGTCAGCAACAAGGTTTGTGCTCTTTCAATCCGCTTGACCTGCATGTATTCACAGGGAGACATCCCAATGATGCGCTTGAATGTCCGCGTACAATGGTCCGGAGAGACACACATGATATCAGCAATATCGGAAACACTGATGCGCCGGTGCAAATTCTCTGCAATATAATAAACCGCCCGATTCAGTTTTCGGTGTGTTCCCCCTTGATACGGTTCTTGCATGCAAGCCTCCGTCAGGAAACGGGAAAACAACTGCAACAAAATCCCATTGCTCTCAATCGCCAAAGGCAGACGAGCATAATCGACCGGATGCTTTTCATACAAATCCCTTGTATTGTCATACAATCGCGGATCGCTCACATGCAGACTTTTACAAGGATTCAACTGTATATACCGCTTAAACAAGACTGCGTCAATCTCTTCAGCCGGAACCTGAAACTTCATTAACAATGGATTATTGACGCCCTTCCCGTCGGCTATGTCGTCAAAGAAACAGATGTAATAATGCTCCATGTAATCCCTGCATTCATAACTGTGCGACACAAATTTAGGAATCAGGAAAAGCTCGCCGGGAGATAGCGTGTAAGATGTCTGGTTCATGTGAATCCTCCCCTCTCCTTTACTTATATAATACAGCCGGTAAAACGGGCTGACAACATCTTGGTAGTTCCACCAAGACTCAACCCGCTTGAAACCGGCATATAATAAAGAGAGGGAGAGGTTGTAATAAGATTCTAACATAAATCTCCTTTTATTCTACCGCAATTTCCAAAGAAGCCGGTTCCAATCCTGAACCGCTTACTTTTACTGTGATATTTCCATTCGAACTCTTTTTCCCTCGCACAATCGCCAAGGCCAAACCGTTAAACGTTTCCCGCTGTGCGCTTTGGAAGGGGGTGAATGAAGTCGGGTCGCCATTATCCGTCGCTACCAATTCACCGCATCCCTCGACTTCTATTTGCAACGGACAGCAGGCGGTGGGCACTTGATTTCCCTCTTCGTCGGTAATGGCAAGTGTTATGAACGCCAATTCGTCATCGTTCGCATGCACTACATTGCGATCTGCTGTCAGTTGAATCTTGCGGGCTTCGCCTGTTGTTTTGATTTCGTCTTCTGCCCACTTCTTACCCTCTTTGTATGCGACTACTTTCACTTTTCCCGGCTGGTAAATCACGCTATCCCAAACCAAACGGAAATCTTGGTTCGGTCTTTTAGTCTTGCGTCCGTAACTTTTACCGTTCACAAACAATTCGGCTTCCGTTCCGGAAGTATAGACATGTACAGGGATGGTTTGCCCAATGCGATCCGGCCAGTTCCAATGTGGCAGAATATGTGCCATCGGATAGTCCGGGCGCCAATGCGACTGATATAAATAGTAACGATCTTTTGGGAAACCGGCCAAATCCACAATACCGAAATAACTGCTCCGAGAGGGCGGTTGCATCCGGGTAAGTTCGGCTAATTTACGCTCCAATTCTGCCTTCTTGGATGGGTCTGTCCGGAAGTTCAACAAGTTTGTATTGTCTGAATTAAAAGGAGTCGGTTCGCCCAAATAATCGAAGCCGGTCCATACATATTCACCCAACAGATGCGGATAGCGCGCGTTCGTAGCAAATTGTGTATCCGGGTTACATCCCCATCCCGGCGCATCCAAATCGTACGAGGTAATCTGGAAATCTTTGCGCAGCGTATCCCCACCGAAATAAACACCGCGAGAACTCAGGCACGAAGAGGTCTCCGTTCCTATGGTCGGCATGTTTTTGTAGCGTTCGTCCTGATCCCATTTCCCCTGTTCCTGGAAAAAATAATTAACCCCCATGATATCCAAAGCCATGCTGGCGCCCGAAGCCCTTCCTCCGTTGGGATCGTTATAGCCGTTTGTTACCGGACGTGTCGTGTCTAATTGCTTGACAATTCCAACCAAATGACGGGTCATCTCTACATCCTGTTGTTCCATCACCTCATTCCCGATAGACCAGATAATGACCGACGGATGGTTCCAGTCGCGACGCACCAACGCCTGCAAGTCTTTCTCATGCCACTCGGCGTACAACTTGTTGTAATCCCATTCCCGTTTGCCATGTGCCCAAGCATCGAAAGCCTCATCCATAATCAAGATACCCATCTTATCGGCCAGGTCGAGCAATTCCGGTGCAGGCGGGTTGTGTGAAGTCCGGATGGAATTGCATCCCATCTCTTGCATGATGCGGAATTGACGCACCAAAGCACTCAAATTGAATGCAGCCCCCAACGCCCCCAAATCATGATGGTTGCACACGCCTTTGATTTCAACCCGACGCCCGTTGAGGAAGAAACCTTCGCGAGAGAAAGCGATTTCCCGTACTCCGAACGGGGTATAATAACAATCCGTTTCCTGTCCGTCCACTTCCACCACGACACGCGCCATGTAACGGTTGGGCGAATCAATGTCCCACCGTTTGAAATTTTTCCATGTTTCTTGAAATTGCAGTTTTCCCTCCGCCTGCGATGCCAGCTCCAATTGCTGTTTGGAGAAACGCAACACCCTTTTGCCTAAATTGTCTTGCTTGTCCACTTCATACACCTCGGCTTTCACAACGGCCGTACTTGGTTTATCCGATTTGTTTTCAACCTCTACGGCAAGTTGTAACCGGACCGAGTTGTCTTGAAAATGATCCGTAACCACCTTCGTCCCCCAATGTTTGACATGAACCTGTCCGGTCTTTACCAACCATACATTCCGGTAGATTCCCGCTCCCGGATACCAGCGAGAATCCCATTTCTCTGTATCTGTCCGCACGGCCAGCACATTTTCCTCCCCAACCTTTACATAAGGAGTCAAATCCAAACGGAAGGAAGAATAACCATAGGGCCATGTCCCAACATATTCTCCGTTCAACCAGACTTTGGCGTATGCCATTACGCCATCAAAATCTATATAAAAACGCTTCCCCTTGTCTGCTTCATCCACTGTAAACGTCTTCCGGTACCATCCGATACCTTGAAACGGCAAACGCCCGGTATTACCCGCCAAATCCATACGAAAAGGCCCTTTAATCGCAAAGTCATGCGGCACGGATAGCTGTTCCCAATCCGCATCATCCACTTCCACTTTAAACAATCCTTCCGGTTCTTCCAAGCGCGTTCCTTCCGCTTGTAGTCCATAGCGAGCGAAACGCCATCCCTCGTTCAAAGAGACCACATCGGCATTTCCCGGCCGATTCACCACTCTCTGTTCCGTTTGTTCTCCATTGCCGCAAGATAAAAAAGACAAAAATCCGATTATACCGGCAATGAAACCACTTACTTTTAATCGTAATGTCATAATTGATTTTTTTAATATATATCCCTCTAAAATATTTATAATACCTTTACTTCTTCACTTACACACCGAAGCCGCTGGGTCACCAATCGCTTCCAATCGGTGTTGCATCTCCTGACGCATCTTTCCGGCTATATCTTTTTCAGCATCCACGATATTATGCAACTGGCCGGGGTCGGTCGAACGATCAAAAAGGAACTCCTCGGTGACGTTGCCTTCTTTATAGCGAACGGCATAGGTATAACGCTTGTCCCGAAGCCCACGTGCGCCGGTCGTCAAATGTTTTCCCTCCTTGTTCACCTCGCTATACAACATATACAATTGCGAATCGGGACCTTTTTGCGTGCCGTCTACTATCTGCCGACTCAAATCGCGCGTCTGCACCGTTTCCGGAATCTTTTCTTGAAATCCCATCAAGGAAAGAATGGTCGGGCAAAAGTCTTCCAACGAGAACAACAGTTCGTCGTCCATACGCGGTTTCCAATGTTCACCATAAGCAATCATAAACGGGATACGCATCGCCTCTTCGTAAAAGATGTTTTTCCCGATGCAGTTATGTGTACCCATCATGTCCCCATGATCCGAGACAAATACCACAATCGTATTCTTATCCAACCCGTTCCGCTTCAACGCATCCACAATTCGCCCGAACTGCTCATCCACACCCGTGATACAAGCATAATAATCGGGCAGGCTTTTCTTAAAATAATCCACATATCGAGGCTCCATACCGGCCAACTGCGGCAACGAACGGGTTACCGAATCAACATCCAACGTTTTGTAAAGTTCCTTATAACGGTCAGGAACCAACTCATATCCCGTGTGCGGCGGGTTCATCGAAACCATCAGGGCAAACGGCTTATCCACATTTTTGATGCTGTCCAAATACCGGATGGCCAAATCAGCCTCATACTCCGGCCCCCATTGGTCTACATAATAAAAGTCTTCCCTTCCGGCATCCCGGCTCCAATAGAGCGGACGCAAATGGCGGTCGTAAGTGCCATACGCCACCCAATAATCAAAACCATGCCGTCTGTCGGGCGGACACCATTCATTCCACGCCATTTCTCCTTTGTTGTTGTAACAATCGACATAGGGCTGATAGGGCTTGTCCAAATGCCACTTACCGATGTAAGCCGTTGCATATCCTTCCGAAGCCAATACATCCGACCAGCACTGCATCTCTTTTTTCAACTCGACATGCTGATGCGCCGATCGCGACTGGCAATTGGTCAGCACCCCGTTTTCGTGCGGATAAGCCCCGCTTAGAAACATTCCCCGCGCCGGAGAAGAGACAGGATACCCGCTCACCGCCTGATTCAAGACAACTGCCCGCCGGGAAAAACGATTTAGATTGGGGGTTTG
>CALUTX010000069.1 GCA_944323815.1 uncultured Parabacteroides sp.
TGAACTTTGTGCGTGTTCCTATAGGGCGGACTTCAAACATAGAATCTATTGATTGGCAACTTGCGGACATTCATTTTAACGAATAAGGCTACAGGTGTATCGTTCTCTTTCGATACTAAGAATGCGGTAGATGGTAACAATGGTGCTCCTACTATGTCGGCTGCTGCTACGCAAACTGGTGGTGTGTTGACAGCGTGGGATTGGTATGCATCTCGTTATTATGCAGCTGGAGGTTTGAATCGTGCTGCTGATTTCAGAACGGGATTCCGTAATGCTGGTAATGACTCTGTTTTGTATGTGGCTCAAGGTACGGGTGGTATTTTGTTTGCTGCTAAGGAATCGGTAAAGAATACAGCTGCTATCAATACGAATGCTGTTGATTTACAGATTATGACACCGGGTAGCTGGATTCTTTCTGCTGTGGATTTGAATACGAAGGGTGATGATGTAAAATATATGCAGTTGTCTTTCTCAGAAGATATCAAAGAGAATCCGTTTGCAGACAAGTATCAGGCTCAAGTGATGTATTTAGCTCCTATTTCAACAACTGATCCGTATGGCGTTCAAGTTAACAGAGCAAATGCTAATGCAGGGTATACAGGTGATATAGATTATCTGTTCTTGAATAAGTTAAATGAAGACGGAGAGTTGACTACTGATTATTTGCGTTTAGATACGGCTTATTATGAAAGTACAGGTGCAACTTTCAAAATGTATAATAAGTTGACTACTTCTTCTGCAATTATCAAGAAAAATGCAGATGGTACACCTGTCGTAGCGAATAATCACAATGTAATTGATACGTTAGGTTATAACTTACCAGATGATGCTTTTCGTTTCAAATTCACAAAAAATTTGTTGACGGACTCAATCAAAGTTGAATCGTTCTCTCAGTTTGTTGAGTTGGCAAATGGAGTGACACCGAAGAATCAGAAAGTAGGAAGTAACGCTGTTACTTATTGGACAATGTTAAATTCAGATGCAGCTGTTGTATCTGTTACTTCAAATAGAGCAAGTGGTGTTGCTACTGGTGTTCAAAATAATACTGGGACATTGAATAATGTTTTGTCTCACTGTACATTGGTTGACGAGAACAAGAATGTTGTTACATTCTATAGCGATGATATTGCAACTCGCAGACCAGTTGAGAACTATGTCAACCTTTGGGCTCACTTCGGAACAGATGACGACTTGGACAGCTATGATGATGGTTTGTATAAGATTCAAAATGTAAAGACGGGTGAGTTCTATGGTGTCCAAATTTATGATATGGACTCTACGGCAAACTTCACAGTTGTTGATTTGGATGAAATGAACTTGGATCATATGCCGGCATTCCAGTGGGTTGTTATCAAGAAAGACCACTCTGATGCTCGTGCAGACAAGTCTCCGTTGACTGTAACGAACCGTGAATTTGCTGATGACAATGACTTTGTATGGCAATTGCACAAAGGCACAAAAGAAGGTGAAACCTTTATGTGGAATGGTATCGAAATCAAGTTTGTTAAAGTTGCTGATGACGCACGTAAGAGTGCAACAGTGGGTTACAAAGAACTTTCGAAAGAAGAAGTTGAGGTAAATCGTTATACATTCAATTATTTGCATCCGTACACATTAGATAAATTCGTTGCTGTACATGAAGATGATTCATTAATGGATGTATTAGGTGAAACAGCTACGCGCTTTACTATCGAGGCTACTGACGCTGCTGATTATGGTTATAAGGTTGCTGGTTCTCCTGCGGCTACTTATATCAAAGATTTGGCTCAATTGAAGAGACGTTCATATGATATCTATGTTGGAGAAAGAACGGTTTACATTAACAAAGAGAATCAGTTGGTAATGACTGATGATTTGTATGCAGGTGACAAACCGACAACGTTCTATTTCAAGGAAAACAACCAGATTGTTAAAAACGAAGAGAATGTTTGCTACTATGCGTTGATCAATATCGACGGCGATCATGTAAAAGCCGGTGTTGTAGATAACGATTTGAAGGCGTTGATGCGTGCTCAAGTAATGGACGAAACTCGTACATCTGTATTCGCAGTTGAAAAAGATGATGCTCCTCTGTATCGTCGTTTCAATAATCCGAATTTAGGTGAAAGTATCACGGATGGTCCGGATAGCTTGCGGTTCTATGAAAACGCACGTCACGAATATCTGATGGACGAAAACAACCCGAACTGGCAGGTTGAAGGCATGAGCTACGTTGGAATGTGGACAGCTGACAAGGCTACAGGTTTGGCATTCCGCATCGATACGGCTGTTATCAAACGTGACAATGGTGACGTGAAACCGCAATATCTACTTTCTGTTGCTCATAATGATTTCGAAGGTATTCCGGGTTCTGCTTGTACGGAAGACGGTCCGCACTTCGACTTCAATGGTAATCCGACAGATGCTGACCACTGTATCCACGCTCACATGGCAGTGCCTGGATTCCAGAGAGGTAAATATGTAGTAAGCTTTGCTGACTCGGCTGCTATTGATAAGGATGTTCCTTACACGGATATCAAGAACGGTTACACTCGCGTAGGTTTCGTTGAAGCAATCAGGGTTGCCGATACGTTGTGGGTATTGCCGGAGAAATTCCAGGCATTGGCCAATGAAGACATCAACTTTGATGAGTTGAATACTTACAATAAAGCTCTTACCGATGCCGGATATAAAGGTATCAAGAACTTATTGACAGGTGAACAACACAAGAACTACACTTGGTCGTTCCGTTATGTGACCCCGGAAAATGCCGGTAACGTAACAGAAGAAGGCGAAGCTAACCAGTTCTTAATTGAATCAAATAACTATGATGGCGTCAAGATTGCTCCTGAAAAAGCAGCATGGTTGAAGATTCAAAATGGTTGTGTTGTTTTGACTGACAAGAGTGCTGAATTCTCTTATGCAAAGACAGGTGGTGACGGTGCGTTGATTTTCAACGTTGAAAATATCGCTGATGACGAGTTAGCAACTGACAACGAGGAAATTACAACCTCTGAAGTAACAGTCATCGCCGGTAACGGTCAGATCACGATCTCGGGTGCTGCTGGTAAGAAAGTGGTCGTAAGCAACATTTTAGGTCAAGTTGTAGCTAACACGGTCATCACATCTGACAACGCAACAATCGCCGCTCCGCAGGGTGTAGTAGTTGTAGCCGTTGAAGGTGAAGAGGCTGTAAAGGCAATCGTAAAATAAGAATTAGATAATTCTAAACTGTGTCCGCGCGGAGCGTAAACTCCAAGTAACCTGCGAGGGCGAACAAGCGGTCAACGGATATTAATAATACAAAGTATTAAAGTTCAACATAGCTTTTCCCCTGTGAAGGATGAGGGCTATGCAAAAAACAAAGTCCCGAAGGTATAGGCTTTCGGGACTTTTTATGTACATTTGTAAGCGAATAAATAGGATGGCTATGAAACGAGATCGCGTACTTTGGGCTGACGACGAGATTGATTTGCTGAAACCGCATATCTTGTTCTTACAAGATAAAGGGTATGAGGTGGTTCCTGTCATTAGCGGACAGGATGCAATCGAGCGTTGTCGCGAAGAGGTGTTCGACATTATCTTTCTGGATGAGAACATGCCGGGACTGACAGGCCTCGAGACGCTGACGCAAATCAAGACCATCAACCCGGATGTCCCTGTCGTCATGGTGACGAAAAGCGAGGAAGAGAGCATCATGAATCAGGCCATCGGGAACAAGATTGCGGATTACCTGATTAAGCCGGTCAATCCCAACCAGCTGCTTCTTTCTATAAAGAAAAATGTGCATAAGCACGTGATTATCTCGGAAACTACGTTGGTGAGTTATCAGCAGGAGTTCAGCCGTATCGCCATGCAGATTGGTGACGCGCGGACAACGAGCGATTGGATGGAGGTATACAAACGACTTGTATATTGGGAGTTGGAGTTGGAGCGTAGCAATCAACTGTCGATGTCCGACATGCTCCGAATGCAGAAGCAGGAAGCAAACAGTGCGTTCGGCAAATTTGTGAAGAAGCATTATACAGACTGGATTCAAAACCCGGACAATCGCCCGTTGATGAGTCCGGATTTGTTCAAAAAGCAGATTTTCCCGATGTTGGACGCAGGTGAGAAGGTCTTTTTCTTTTTGATTGATAACTTCCGTTTGGACCAGTGGCGCGAGGTCAAGGATTTGTTGGCGGATTATTATACGTTTGACGAACAGCTTTATTGTAGCATCCTCCCGACGGCTACACAATATGCGCGGAATGCGATTTTCTCCGGCTTGATGCCTTTGCAGATTGAGAAGATGTTTCCCGAACTTTGGGTCGACGAGGAGAGCGAAGAGGGAAAGAACCTGAACGAGGCGCCGTTGATTCAGACGCAAATAGAGCGCTTCCGGAAGAAATACACCTTTTCCTATCACAAAATACACGACTCGCAGTATCAAGATAAGCTGATGAATCAACTTGCTGCCTTGATGCAAAACCAGCTGAGTGTGATTGTGCTGAATTTTGTGGATATGCTTTCGCATGCACGGACGGAAAACAAGATGATTCGCGAGCTGGCGCAGAGCGAGGCGGCCTATCGGAGTCTGACACGTTCATGGTTTCAGCATTCGGGAACGCTTGAATTGTTCAAACGTTTGGCGGAGAAAGGTTGTAAAGTCGTGATTACAACGGATCACGGGACGATTCGTGTCGACAGTCCGCAAAAGGTCATTGGCGACCGGAACACGAATACCAATCTGCGCTACAAAGTGGGTAAGAATTTGAATTATAACCCCAAAGAGGTCTTTGACATTCGAAATCCAGAGAAGGTGGGTTTGCCTTCTCCAAACCTGAGCAGTAAATATATTTTTGCGATGAATAATGACTTTTTCGCTTATCCGAATAATTATAATTATTACGTCTCTTATTATCGGAATACATTCCAGCATGGCGGGATTTCGATGGAGGAGATGTTGATTCCTTTTATCACACTTTCAGCCAAGTAGAAGTAACAGCATAAATAAAGACGAGCATGAAGACGATTCAGATCAAGAATTTGGATACAATCCGGGAAGCAGCGCGCGAGTTTGTTGCCAACATGGACGACCGAACGGTTTTTGCCTTTCGCGGCAGCATGGGGGCAGGGAAGACAACCTTTATCAAAGCCATCTGCGAGGAGCTGGGCGTGGAAGATGTCATCAACAGCCCGACGTTTGCCATTATCAATGAGTATCGGAGCACGACGACGGGCGAGCTCATCTATCATTTTGATTTTTATCGGATCAATAAACTGAGCGAAGCGGAGGATATTGGAACGGAAGATTATTTTTATAGCGGAGCGCTCTGCTTCATCGAATGGCCGGAAAAGATAGAGGAGTTACTGCCCGGTGACGTTGTGGAAGTTGCTATCACGGAGCAGCCGGACGGTTCGCGTATCGTTGAAATAGCCTGATGCGATATGGAACCGACCGAATATTTTTTCTTGATTCTGTTTATCGTGCTGGGCGCATTTGCCGTCTTCGCCGCCCTCTTGAATCTGGAATGGTATTTCCAGACAAGCGGAGCACAAATGTTTGTCCGTTGGTTGGGGCGGCGCGGTGCACGTATCTTCTATCTCTTTTTAGGGCTCGGGCTGATAGCGTGCGGCTTGCTCGGGCTTGTCTATTGGCATTAAACCAATGCGAAGTCTAATTGCTTTTTCTCGAGGTTCGCGCTGGCGACTTTGACCGTAATCGGGCTGCCCAAGCTGTATGTACGTTTGGTGCGTCGTCCGATGAGGCAATAGTTCTTTTCGTCAAACTCATAGAAATCGTCGTCCAGGTCGCGGATGGGCACAAGCCCTTCGCACTTGTTCGCATTCAGTTCTACATAAAGTCCCCATTCGGTCACGCCTGAAACAACGCCGTCGAAGACTTGCCCCAGCTTGTCCTTCATAAACTCGACCTGCTTGTATTTAATCGACGCCCGCTCCGCATTGGCGGCGACAGTTTCCATGTCCGAGCAGTGCTTACAGTATTCTTCATATTTGTTCTTTATCGCACTACGTCCGCCGGCCATGTAGCGTTCGAGCAGGCGATGCACCATCATATCCGGATAGCGGCGGATGGGCGACGTAAAATGGGTGTAATAATCCATTGCCAGCCCGTAATGTCCGACGTTTTCCGTCGTGTAACGTGCTTTCTGCATGGAGCGGATGGCAAGCGTTTCAATCAGGTTTTCCTCTGCTTTTCCCTGCACGTTGTCGAGTAACTTATTAAGACTTTTGGAAATATCCGTCTTGTTTCCTTCCGTCCGCATTTTATAACCGAAACGGCTGACGAAGGCGGAAAAGTTTTGTAGCTTTTCCGGATCGGGTTGTTCGTGTATGCGGTAGACAAATGTCTTTTTGTTCTTGTTTTTAGTCTTGCCTACAAACTCGGCGACCGTACGGTTGGCAAGCAGCATGAATTCTTCAATCAGCTTGTTTGCCTCTTTCGAGACTTTGATATACGTGCCAATCGGCTTCCCGGTTTCGTCAATGTCAAATTTGACTTCATACCGATCGAAAGCGATTGCTCCATCTTTGAAGCGTTTTTCGCGCAACTTTTGTGCCAAACGGTTAAGCGCCAGAATCTCTTCTGCATAATCACCTCGTCCCGTTTCAATCACTTCCCGCGCTTCTTCATAAGTAAAACGCCGGTTGCTTTTGATAATGACGCGAGCGATACGCGATTGCACCACTTCTGCTTGGTTGTTCAGTTCAAAAATGACAGAAAAACAGAGTTTCTCTTCGTTGGGGCGCAAGGAGCAAATTTGATTGCAAAGTCGTTCGGGCAGCATTGGGATTGTGCGGTCAACAAGGTAAATCGAAGTCGCACGACTGTAAGCCTCCCGGTCAATCAGGCTTTCCGGCTTCACATAATGCGTCACGTCGGCAATGTGTACGCCGACTTCCCAATTCCCATTTTCCAACTGCCGTGCCGAAAGCGCGTCGTCAAAGTCTTTGGCATCTTTCGGGTCGATGGTGAACGTCACAATGTTGCGGAAATCTTCGCGTTGGGCAATCTCTTCTGCCGGAATCTTGTCCGATATTTTGTTGGCAGCCTTTTCGACATTAACCGGATATTTATAGGGCAGGTCGAACTCGGCAAGGATGGCATTCATCTCCGCATTGTTCTCACCGGCACGTCCTAAGATGTCCACTACTTCGCCCAGCGGGTTCTTCGCCTCTTCCGGCCATTCGGTGATGCGGACGACCGCTTTGTCGCCGTTTTTCCCACCCTTCAATTTCTCTTTCGGAATAAAAATATCGTTGGCAAGCGTCTTGTCTTCAGTAATTAAGAAGGCAAAACCTTTGGTTACTTGCAGTTTGCCCGTGATGGTCCGTTGCCGGCTCTCCAAAATCTCAATCACCTCGCCTTCCGGTTCGGCTCCTTTCCGTTTGGCGTGGATTTGTATTTTCACCTTATCGCCGTCAAGCGCGTGCGCCGAGTTACGTTCGGCAATGAAAATAGGCGTGCCGCCATCTTCCGGGATGAATGAGTTTTTCCCGTTCTGCCGGCGGGTGAAGATACCGACTGCCGTCGTCCCCCAATCGTTGTAGCGGTAACGTCCTGGGTCGATTTCGGAAATGAAATTGTCGGTTGCCAGCGCATTGAGGATTTCCACCACCTGCTTTTTCTGTACCGGATTGTCGACACCGATTTTACTGCTGATTTGCCGGTAGTTGAAAGGCTCTTTCGGGGATGCCTTGAACACTTGGATAATGGCGTTTGCCATTGCCCCCTTTTTCATCCGTTTGTTCCCCTTTTTCGCACTGCTGTTTTTCTTTTCCCCTTTGTTGCTCTTATTTTTCTTACGCTTACCCATAATTCTTTCGATCTGTCATACAAAGTAAACAATAAATATCGAGAGGTTGTTTGCTTTTGTATGAAATTTCACATGAAAAAGTCCCGAAAGCATTTCGCCTCCGGGACTCTGTTTTTGTGTGCTGCCCTCCGCTTTCGCAAGCGTACCGGCAGACAAGAACTTTTTTATTTCAATACTTTATATTATTAATATTAAACTGGCCGCTGTTCACCTGTCGCAGGGTACTTTGGATTGCTCCGTGCGGCACTAATTAATTGAATTATTTTGTTTTTTCCTTATTTCACGATAGCCTTCACAGCCTCTTCGCCTTCAACAGCTACTACGACTACACCTTGCGGAGCGGCGATTGTAGCGTTGTCAGATGTCAGAACTGTATTAGCAACTACCTGACCTAAGATGTTCGATACAACCACCTTCTTGCCAGCTGCACCGTTGATGGTGATCTGACCGTTACCGGCGATGATCGTTACCTCAGATGCAGTGATGTCTTCGTTAGCTGTCGGATCGTCTACGATGTTCGTGTCAACATTGTAGATGTCTGCTGAAGATGCATCCAGATTTTCGAAGTTGTCACTTACGATGACTGGAACACCATTCTGAACTTTAACCCAGCCACCTACCGTCGGACATGCTGAACCTGCAAACGGTTCATCGTTGTTACGGTAAGATTCAGATTCAATCAAGAAGTCTTGTTCGTCGTTGTCGTTAATCAGACGGAATTCGAACTTCACTGCATCATGCTTGTTGGCTGCTGATACTTCCTTATCGTCGATGAATACCTTCGAGTATTCGCCTGTACCCGGTACCGGATAAGTCTTCGTATCTTTCACTGCATAGCCATCCAAGAATGCCAGACGGGTGTACTTACCCTCCCAGTCATATTTAGCATACTTAGCGTCAACCTTCAGGTTCACCAAGAACTGACCGAACAAGGTATCCGGAGTAATCCGAGTATGGATACAAGCCAAAGAATCTGCCAATGTCGTGTGGTCGGTATCCTCACACCATTCTGCTTTGCCTGCTTTTTCTACCACGTTACGAGCAATCAGGTATTGCGGCATCAATACGCCCGCTTCCGTTGTCGGGATAACCGTCATCTCAGCAGCTGCACCAGAGTCATTGCCCTTGTCTTCTACGGCCAAGAATGTCATGTCTTCCACCGGAGCGGCAGCATAGAGATATTCTTTCTCAGTAGAACGTGTGCGATAGAACTTCAGAATGTTGTTTTCTCCCAGTTCTTCTGTCGTAAATTCACGATAGTAGCGAGTCGTGTCTGCCAACAGAGCGAATGCGGAGGTACGAGTTTCTGCGGTGATGTCTTCAGCCTTAATCAGACCCGTTGCATCTACTACACCGGCTTTTTTCGTCCAGCCTGCATTAATCAGTGCATAATAGTGGTTGCCACCGTCATGGTTCATCTCCTTCAGGTAGAAGTTGGTAGCCGTTTCAGGTTCAGAAACAACCATCATTTCCGTACCGTCTACGTTCGTAATCTGTACATACTTGTTGTGCTGTTCGAGTTTGTTCGGGTTGTACAGTTTAATCTTGTAGATACCGCGTTCCAATTCGTCGTTATAACCATATTTCTCGTTGTTACCGACTCTTTCCAGTCTGAACTTGTCTTCAGAATCGCTGGTTACAACCAATACAGAATCGTTATTAATTGTTTCGTCACCTACTTCGATGTTCAAACCGTCGTTTACGCTCAAGTAATTCATTGTGAAGAGTTCTCTCGGGTCGGCTGTAGCCGCACGATAATAACCTTCTGCGCTCTCTGGAGCCGGTTTCAATAAGAACTTGTCGCTTCTATATTCTCCGTTCTGATAGAGATAGCCTTCAACAGTTACGACATATTCACCTTCGTTTTCACCTTCTGCTACGGTATAAATGCCATTGTTCAACATCTTTCCGCTTTCCAGATTATAGATGTCGGGATAACCGCCGAATTCTGTCGGAGTTGTTTCAACATACCACTTAGCTGCTGGCAAGTGAGCGAACATCATCTTACCCGTATCAGCTGGAGCAATTTTCGTCAAACCTCCTTCCAAATCCAACATCAAACGAGCACCATTCTCTTGCGTATTGGATTCGATAACATCCATGTAATAAAGTCCTTCCGGTACGTTGATTGGTTCAACCAAACCTGCCAAGCCAATACCGATACGATCATTGATTGTGTAAGAATAATAGTTCGGACGTTTAACAAATTCGGAACTACCAACGGTAACCTCACGAGTACTACCCAAAACAGCTACTTTTACCAAATTCTGTTCAAATCCCGGAACAAAAGAGGCTCTATAACGAATATCGTTATCTGAACGTTCTGCCCACCATGTTGTAGTTACATCTTTTTGGTTATAACCGTCTGCTTCAATGTGCAAAGAGTCTTGTGTCGGGAAATACAAGAAACGGAAGTTGAAACGACCGTTGATGTCGCGAGCAGCGAGCGGAGCATTCGGGTTTTCAAAGTCTTTATCGTGTTTTGCAAATCCGAATGCAAGGTGATTAATACCCGCTACTTCTTTATTGTCATACAAATAAGCAGTATCTACCATCAAGTAGGTATCGTCACTTGCTTTCAATGACAACCAATACGGAGTCTTAAAGGTATTCAATCTTTCCCAAACCGCATACAGGCCTTGATAAGTACGAGCAGCTGCGGCAGCATTATTATCTGCCATCATCCATCTATACCAGTGATAAATAATATCTCCTTTATCGAATTTCAAATCTTGCCTCAACGCTTTAATGCGTTCCAAAGATTCACTCAAAGAAGTCTGCAATTCATTTTCTTGATTTTCTAAATCACTAATAATTGCCTCAATTTCAGCCTTTCTCTTATTCGCATCTTCTTCCCAAGCAAGCAAATTCTTTATACTGTCTTCAGCTTTGATGTATTCAGCTCGCTTATTCTCATAATTTGTTTTTGCATTGTTTTTTGCCTTATCTGCCTCTTCTAATGCAGTTTCCGCTTCATCAAGTTTTAAAAGAAGATCTTCTATTATCTTTTCCTGATTGACAACATCCTTAAGAGCGTTAGCTTGAACTCTTTCTGCTGCCTCTCTATATTGCTGCATCGTTGTCTTGAACATCTCACACACAGGCATAAGATCAATAACAACATCACTTATATTACTATCAAGCTTGTCGTCATCCCAACTACTCAACATCGCCCGATAGAAATTATTAAATGTTGCAACACACAAATCTTTTTCCGATTGTGTTTCGGCTCCTACTACATTAAAGACTGCATCCCAATTTTTTGCATTTTCGTCGTAAGCAGAACCTAATACTTTAACAGGAACAATAATTTCAGGTAAATTTCCATACAAAGAAATCATAAGGGCTTCTTGCTCCTGTGCAACTTTCAAGTATACTGCTGCATCGTCCTCCGCTTCCTCTTTTTCGGTCAAAACGCCTTGTTCTTCTACTATTTGAATACCAATCTCTCTTCTTGTTTCCCATGCTTCATCATAAACCTGTTGAGCCTTACCCAGATCTATTAACAAACCCTCAAGTTCTTTTTTTGCTTCCTCACTGATGTTTGCATAAGTATTGATTGCTATTTGAATAGCTTGCAGTTGGTCTTTAACTTTTTCCAAATCCTGCCGATTATATTCTAAGGGAATTTGAACGTCTGTCAACTGCTTTTTCAATGTTTCTCGTTTTTCCTTTTCATCTTTCAGCATTTGGGCAGTCGCTAATCCATCAGCTTTTTGAGCTTCTAAAGCCTTTAATTCTGCATCAAGAATTTCTAACTTATCCAGATAGACTTCCCATGCTGCTTTATAAGCATCTTCAGCATCTTTCACTTCACCGAAAGAAAGCGTATTCTTCCCTTTTGCTTCTACAGCCTCATATTCCTGTTCAACCCACTTATTAGGTTTACCTTCAGAAACACCTTGTGCGAAAGTGAAAGCAACCTTGTTTGGCTCTTGTGTCTGCAACTTGCTATTCAAATCAAGAGCACTCAACCAAACCGGTCCTGCTACCATCGGTT
>CALUTX010000070.1 GCA_944323815.1 uncultured Parabacteroides sp.
GGCTGGAAAGTGCCCAAAAGAAAGCGGACATTTCGGCACAAGAGACCTCTTTCGACTTCGGGACTATTAAAGAAGCGAACGGGAATGTTTCACACACGTTCAAAATCAAAAATACCGGCGAATCGCCACTTGTTTTGACGCGCGTCATCGCCTCTTGCGGTTGCACGACGCCTGAATGGACCAAAGAGCCGATCGAACCGGGCACGACGGGTGATGTCACCATCACGTATAACCCCAAAAACCGTCCGGGGCCATTTGTCAAAACCATCTCTGTTTATAGCAATGGAAAAACGGGCAGTTTCATCCTGACCATACGCGGAGAAGTTGAATAAATCACACACCCCATAAACGGAATCAGAAAAGGATGTCAGATCTACGCAAATTCATCTTTACGTTCCTTTGCCTGCTCTTTTGTTCTTTCGGCATACAAGCACAGGGCAAAGCGCAGATTGGCGCAGACGAACAAGTCTATAACTTCGGCTCCATCCAAGAGGCTGATGGGCCTGTGGCGCATGTCTTCACGATTCGGAATACAGGCGACGGGCCACTGGTGATTGCCCGCGTGACAGCCTCATGCGGTTGTACACGGCCGGAGTGGACCAAATCGCCTATCGCTCCGGGAAAAACGGGAGAGGTAAAAATTACCTACAACCCGAAAGGACGTCCCGGCCCCTTCTACAAGACGATTTCCATTTACAGCAACGGCAAACGGGGACGTTTCTCGCTGGGTATCAAAGGAAACGTAATACCTAAGGAGGCCCAACCTGTCGTTTCCTATCCTTACAACATTGGTGCGTTGAAAGTCGAGAAGAAGAAGGTTTCGTACAATACGATTCGTCAACAGGAAACATTAGGCGAAAAGATTCACATTCTCAATAAAGGAGATGGGCCGCTTACCATCCGAATTGGCGAAACGGCGGACTTCCTGACGGTCGTCAACGCTACTCCGCGTTTGGATGCCGATAAAACAGGTGAAATATCCATCCTTTTCGATGCTTCTAAGTTGAAGCGGAAAGGGCGTGTCACGACTGAGATTCCGATTACGGTTTTGAAAGAAGGGGAAAACAAAGGAACCAAAAGCACGATTTCCGTTTCGGCCAACGTGATAGACGACTTCAGTAAGTTGTCGGCATCAGAGAAGGCAAAAGCGCCTCTTGCCCAGCTTTCCGGTACGGTGCTCGACTTCGGCAAGCTTCCGGAAAAGAGTTCTATTTTCCCGCTGGTCGGAGGAAAAGTGAGTGGAACCATCGACATCACCAACGCGGGGAAATCGCCTTTGTTTATTTACAGCGCGACGTGCGATAACGAATTGGTAAATGTTTCGGGCGGCAAGCGCGAAATCAAGCCGGGCGCAACCACTACACTCAAGGTGACCATTCGCCCCAAAGAAATCCAAACGCAGTTGGAAGCGACTATCTATATTGTCTGCAATGACCCGAACGGGCCGGTGCGACTGGTAAAAGTAAAAGCAATTGATAATTAACATCATGGAACATCCGGAAAACAGCGAGCAATACAAGGGCTTGAAAGTCAATCAGGGCGTTACCGACGTGCCCACCGTGAATCCCTATCTCAAAAGACGGATTCAGCGCAAAAGCTACACGCCGTCGGAGTTTGTGGAGGGCATTCTGAAGAGAAATATCACCATTCTTAGTCAAGCCGTCACCTTGGTGGAAAGTTCCAAATATGAGCACCAGCAGATAGCACAGGAGGTGATTGAGAAATGCTTGCCTCACAGCGGGCGGAGCGTCCGCATCGGTATTACAGGCGTGCCGGGTGCCGGGAAAAGTACTTCTATTGATGTCTTCGGTACGCATCTTATCCGCGAAGGACGGAAGTTGGCGGTTTTGGCAATCGACCCAAGTAGCGAGCGTTCGAAAGGCAGCATCTTGGGCGACAAAACCCGTATGGAAACGCTTTCGCGCGAGAAGAATGCGTTTATTCGCCCTTCGCCATCGGCAGGTTCGCTGGGAGGCGTTGCCCGCAAGACGCGCGAGACAATTGTGCTTTGCGAGGCGGCTGGTTTCGATACGGTGTTTGTGGAAACCGTCGGTGTCGGGCAGAGCGAAACGGCTGTCCATTCGATGGTCGATTTCTTCCTGCTAATTCAGTTGGCTGGGACGGGCGACGAATTGCAGGGTATCAAACGCGGTATCATGGAGATGGCCGACGGCATTATCATCAACAAGGCGGATGGCGACAATGTCGAGAAAGCGAAATTGGCAGCTGCCCAGTTCCGTAATGCACTGCATCTGTTTCCGCCTACCGAATCCGGCTGGGTTCCAAAAGTGTTAACCTATTCGGGTTATTATAACATCGGTATCAAAGAGATTTGGGACATGGTCTGCGAATATATCCGCTTCACCAAAGAGAGCGGTTATTTTGACTACAAACGGACGGAGCAATCCAAATACTGGATGTATGAAAGCATCAACGACACGCTTCGCGATACGTTCTATCACAATCCAGTGGTTGAAAAGATGCTTGGTTTCACGGAAAAACAGGTGTTGAGTAACGAAATCAGTTCGTTTGTCGCTGCCAAGCGGATGATTGATTTGTTTCTTGACGATTTGGCTAAGAGGTAAAAACGTTGCTTTTCGATATAAAAAAGCCGATTTGATTTTTCGCTATTAGAGAGTGTATTCAACCATTTGTTGAAAACTTTTTGTTACTTTTCTCTGCAATTTCTTGGTCGTTAGATTAAGAAATGTGTACTTTTACAATCCGATAAGAGGATGTGTGTGCAAATCAACATTCTAAAGGCTCTTATCTTAAGGAATGGTTTAACGTCAGTGTAAACGGAAATGGAAAGTAAAGAGGTGCGTTATCATGTTCCGGCCTTGCTTCAGGAAAGTATGGAGGGACTGGACATTCAGCCGTCGGGTATCTATGTGGATGTTACGTTTGGCGGGGGTGGTCATTCCCGGGAGATTCTGAATCGGTTGGGGGAAGACGGGCGTTTGTTCGGCTTTGACCAAGATGCCGATGCGGAACAGAATATCCCGGCGGACGAACGCTTTGTCTTTGTGCGCAGTAATTTTCGTTACCTCTATAATTTCATGCGTTATCATGGCGTGGCGGGGCAGGTGGACGGACTGTTGGCAGACTTGGGCGTGTCTTCTCATCATTTTGATGACGAGGAACGTGGTTTTTCTTTTCGTTTTGACGGGGATTTGGATATGCGGATGAATCAGCGGGCGGGTAAAACGGCTGCCGACGTGATGAATACGTATACGGAAGAACAATTGATCGATGTGTTCTACCTGTATGGTGAACTGAAAGTGGCGCGTAAGCTGTCGGCTCTTATCGTGCGCAGTCGGATAGAAAAACGGATTCAAACGATTGGTGATCTGTTGGAACTGTTAAAGCCTTTTACGGGCAAAGACAAAGAAAAGAAATTTTTGGCACAGGTTTTTCAAGCCTTGCGTATAGAAGTCAATGATGAAATGGCCGCTTTGAAAGCCCTGTTGCGGCAGACATTGCAGGTGGTGAAACCGGGAGGACGTGTGGCGGTGATAACCTATCACTCGTTGGAAGACCGTTTGGTGAAAAACTTTTTCCGTGCCGGCAATTTTGAAGGCAGGGTGGAGCAAGACTTTTTGGGAAATCGGAAAACGTCGTTCCGTTTGGTGAACAATAAGGTGATAACTCCTTCCGATGCGGAAATCGAGCGGAATCCCCGTTCACGGAGCGCCAAATTGCGTGTAGCGGTTTATACAGGGGCATACGTATGATAATGATAAAGGATTATGGGACAAAAGAATGCTGAAACTCGACAGAAAAGGCGGAAAAAACGTTTGTCGCTTTTTTATATATTAGGCGGTGGAATCTTGAAAGAAGATTTCATTGTGAAACATACGCGTATGATTGTGCTGGTCGTGCTGCTGATTTTTTTCTTTATCGGGAACCGGTATACGTGTATGCAGAAGTTGCGTGAAATTGATCGGTTGCAACAACAATTGCGGGATGTCCGTTTTGAAGCGTTGTCCATTTCTTCCGAATTGACGGGAAACAATCGGCAATCGCAAGTAGAATTGTTGATAGAAGAACAGGGTATTGAATTGGAAACGGCGAAGAATCCGCCGTATGAATTGCATAAATAGAGGGAATGGCTGAAGAAGTAGACACAAATGAACAAGCGCCGAAAAGTAACCGGATTCTGTTTTGTTACTTTTTGATTGTTTTGCTGCTGATGGTGGTTGCAGGCGGCATATTGACACGGGCTTGCCGGACCGCTTTTGTGGACAGAGATCACTGGCTGAAGATTGATTCCACACAGAAGCGTCCGGATCGGCTTGTCTATCCGAGCCGCGGGAATATCTATTCGTCAGAAGGGAAACTGATGGCGACGAGTGTGCCTTGCTATTACCTCTATATTGATTTCAAAGCTGACTGTTATACCCACAAAACGAAAAAATGGAGTAGTTTGGATACGCTTTTGTATAGCAAGCGTAACGGCATCGACTCCTTGTCTGTTTATCTTTCTCGCAAATTGAAAGATCGTTCGCCGGCGGGCTATAAGAAATATCTTTTGAGTGGGTTGAACGCCAAGCGGAAAAGTCGCCAGTTCAGAGTATATCCCAAAATGGTTTCTTATTCGGATTTGAAAGAAATCAAGCAATTTCCCTTTTTTCGGTTAGGGGTATTTAAGACGGGTTTTTATACAAGCGAGATGGTGCGTCGGCAGAAACCGTTCGGAACGTTGGCTTCGCGTACGATTGGCGATACCTATCGGGATATAGATCCGGAGACCGGATTGACAAAGGGCATGAACGGATTGGAATTGCAATATGACTCGTTGCTGCATGGCGTAGCGGGCCTGAACTCTGTACGTCGGCTCGGTGGCGGATGGACTAACGTGGTAGAAGTAGAGCCGGTCGAAGGAATGGATATTCGTACGACGATTGATATCGAAATTCAGGATATTACAGAGAAGTCGCTGGTTGACATGTTGAAAAAAATTGATGCTGCATCCGGAACGGCGGTTGTTATGGAGGTAAAGACCGGAGAGGTAAAAGCGATTACCAATATGGGACGTGGTTCTGATGGGAATTATTATGAAGAACTGAATCATGCAGTGGCTGACGAAACGGAACCCGGGTCAACATTCAAGGTCGCTTCAATTATGGTGGCTCTCGAGGATGGTGTCTGTGAACCGACGGACACGGTGGATACGGGAAAGGGCGTTTATATGTATAAAAGGGCGCGTATGACAGACCACAATTCTCATCGGGGTGGTTACGGGCGTATATCGGTGGAGGAGGCGATTTGGAATTCATCGAATATTGGCGTAGCCAAAACAATATTAAAAGGATATGAGAAGAATCCGATGAAATATTGGCAAGGTCTGGAGCGAATCGGCCTGATGGAAGATTTGCAGTTGGAGATTCCGGGAGCAGGGCGAGCCAAGATTCGGCGGCCGGATGACGAGAAACGCCCTTGGTCGAAAATCACATTGCCTTGGATGTCGTTTGGGTATGAGACGCAAATCCCACCTATTTATACCCTTGCGTTTTACAATGCGATAGCCAATGGGGGAAAGATGATTCGGCCGATTTTCACCAAAGAAATTATGCGTAATGGCAAGACCGTGCAACGTTTTTCAACGGAGGTAATCCGCGAGTCGATTTGCTCCGAACGGACGCTGAAAATTGTACAAGATATGTTATTGGGCGTAGTTGAAAAAGGAACGGGCAAGGCTGTCCATTCGGATGTCGTCCGGATTGCAGGAAAGACCGGTACGGCGCAAATCGCCTCAGGAGGCGTTTATCGCAGAGCGGGACATCAGGTCGCTTTTTGCGGTTATTTCCCGGCTGAAAATCCGATGTACTCTTGCATTGTAGTGATTCGGCAACCGCGTATCGGTTATCCGTCGGGAGGTACTATGTCGGGTGGAGTCGTAAAGGCGATAGCCGAGAAAGTTTATGCCAATCATACGACATTGGATATTCGGGAAGTGGAACGTGATTCGTTGGCCGTGATGCAACCGCGCGTGAAAGCGGGCGAGCGTTTGGCATTGAATGAGGTACTGGACGAGTTGGATGTACGCATAGAAAACGACGAAGTGGATGCCGGTTGGGTATCTGCCGCCGTTGACGACAGTTTGCAAATGTTGAAAATGAAGGCGCTTCCCTTACGCGAAGGGCTGGTCCCGAATGTGGTGGGTATGGGTGCGAAAGATGCTGTATATCTGTTGGAGCGTGCAGGCATGCGGGTTTCGTTGAGTGGTATGGGACGTGTCTCTGCTCAATCTGTACGTCCCGGTACGCGCATAACCAAAGGAAGAACTGTTTCATTAACATTAAAATAGGATATGGAACTAAAGGAACTGATACAATCGTTGAAAGTGTTGGAGGTGACAGAAGACACACAAGTCGAAATTACAGCTGTGCAGTCTGATTCCCGACAGGTAGAAGCCGGGAACTTGTTTGTCGCTGTACGTGGCGTTTCTGTCGATGGACATGCTTATATAGAGAGTGCGATAGAGAAAGGGGCTGTCGCCATTGTTTGTGAAGAGATTCCGGCCACCGGGAAAAAGCAGTTAGGCGGAGCCTATCCGGTTTTTGTCCGGGTGAAAGATTCGGCGGAAGCCTTGGGACAGCTTTTGTCTGTATGGTATGGAAAGCCGTCGGAGCAATTGGTATTGGTCGGAGTAACCGGGACGAACGGGAAAACGACGATCGCCACTTTGCTTTATGAAATGTTTCGCAAGATGGGGTATAAGGTGGGGTTACTTTCCACGGTCTGCAATTATATAGATGGGGAAGCGATTCCAACAGATCATACGACACCGGACCCGCAGACGCTTCATCGCCTGATGGCGCGTATGGTGGAGGCCGGTTGCGAATATGCGTTCATGGAAGTCAGTTCGCATTCGATTGACCAAAAACGAATCAGCGGTTTGCTGTTTGACGGAGGAATTTTCACCAATTTGACGCGGGATCATTTGGATTATCACAAGACGGTGGAGAATTATCTGAAGGCCAAGAAGCAATTTTTTGACGACCTGCCTGCATCCGCTTTTGCACTGACGAATGTAGATGATAAGTCAGGGGGCGTGATGCTTCAAAATACGGCAGCAAAAAAACTGACCTATTCGCTCCGGACGTTGGCTGATTTTAAAGGGAAAATATTGGAGTCTCATTTTGAAGGAACGGAGATGCTGATTAACGGGCGTGAGGTGACGACTCGTTTTGTCGGCCGCTTTAATGCTTATAACCTGTTGGCGGTATATGGGGCGGCAGTCGCGTTGGGAAAAGAACCGGAGGAGGTACTGGTGGTGTTGAGTAGTCTGCATCCTGTGACGGGACGTTTCCAGACGTTTCGTTCGCCCTTGGGATATACGGCGATTGTTGATTATGCGCATACGCCGGACGCATTGACGAATGTATTGAATACGATTCATGACGTGTTACGTGGAAATGGGCGCGTCATCACGGTGGTCGGCTGCGGTGGTAATCGTGACAAGGGAAAGCGGCCATTGATGGCGAAAGAGGCTGCCCGGTTGAGTGACCGTTTGATATTGACTTCCGATAATCCGCGTTTTGAAGAACCGGATGCGATTATTCAAGATATGGTTGCCGGTCTGGATGTTGCCGACAAGCAACGGACGCTTTGCATCACAGACCGTGCGGAAGCCATCAAAACGGCAGTCATGTTGGCCGAACGCGGTGATGTGATTCTGATTGCTGGCAAAGGGCATGAAGATTATCAGGAAGTCAAGGGCGTCAAACATCATTTTGATGATAGCGAACAGGTGAAGAGTATATTTAATGGACAATTGACAATGGACAATTAAAAACGAAGTTTTTATGTTGTATGATTTATTCAATTATTTGGATCAGCTTGACTTTCCGGGGGCCGGTATGTTCAAGTATGTTTCTTTCCGTTCGAGCTTGGCGCTGATTTTATCTTTGTTTATCTCGACGGCTATCGGGCGTCGGATTATTGATAAGTTGCAGATGCTTCAAATTGGAGAAACTGTTCGGAACTTAGGGCTTGAGGGGCAAATGAGCAAAAAAGGAACGCCGACGATGGGAGGAATTATCATCATCATTGCGATTGTTGTACCGGTTTTACTTTGCGCAAGGCTGACCAATATTTATGTAATCTTGATGTTGGTGACGACCCTTTGGTTAGGCTCGTTGGGATTTGCCGATGATTATATAAAGGTCTTTAAGAAGAATAAAGAGGGCATGCACGGTAAGTTTAAGATTATCGGGCAGGTCGGGCTGGGACTGATTGTCGGGCTTGTGTTGTTTATGAGTCCCGATGTGGTGATCCGGGAGAACATGGAGGTGCGCCACGACAATGTCATCGAAGAGGTTCGTTTCCACCCGGATGAAACCAAGTCGACCAAAACGACCATTCCTTTTGTGAAGAATAATAATTTCGATTATGCCCAGCTGGTTAATTGGGCAGGCGAATATAAGGAAGAGGCGGCATGGCTGGTCTTTGTCCTGATGGTTATCTTTGTTGTGACGGCTGTTTCCAATGGGGCGAATCTGACGGATGGGCTGGACGGTTTGGCGGCAGGTAGTTCGGCTATTATCGGGGTCGCGCTTGGCATATTGGCTTATATGTCGTCGCACGTCGAGTTTGCCTCTTTCCTGAACATCATGTTTATACCGGGGGCGGAAGAGTTGGTGGTGTTTGCGGCAGCATTCATCGGGGCAACCGTCGGTTTCTTATGGTATAATGCCTATCCGGCGCAGGTGTTCATGGGCGATACCGGGAGTTTGATGTTGGGAGGTATCATTGCTGTGTTTGCCATTATCATCCGGAAGGAACTGTTGATTCCCATTTTGTGCGGTATTTTCCTTGTGGAGAACCTGTCGGTGATTATCCAACGTTTCTACTTTAAATATACAAAGAAGAAACAGGGCGTGGGCAGGCGTGTGTTTAAGATGGCGCCGCTCCACCATCATTTCCAAAAGCCGGGAAATGCGGGTATCGACGCGTTGATACAAAAACCCTACAATGTGGTGCCGGAATCCAAAATCGTGGTGCGCTTTTGGTTAATAGGTATCATTTTAGCGGTAATAACGATTGTGACATTAAAGATGAGATAGGATTAATTGATAATTGACAATGGACAATTGACAATTAAAACAGAATAAGATGAAAAGAATTGTAATTTTAGGGGCTGGTGAAAGCGGTGCAGGTGCTGCTGTATTGGCAAAAGCAAAAGGATTCGACGTGTTTGTTTCCGACAGCTCGTCCATCAAGCCAAAGTATAAGGGGATGCTGGATGCGCACGCCATCCGTTGGGAAGAGGGGAAGCATACGGAAGCCGATATTTTGAATGCGGATGAAGTGATTAAGAGTCCGGGTATTCCTGACAAAGCCCCAATCATTCAGTGTGTGAAAGGGCGACAAATACCGATTATATCCGAGATAGAGTTTGCTGGACGCTATACAACCTCCAAGATGATTTGCATTACTGGAAGCAACGGGAAGACGACGACGACGATGTTGACCTATCACATTCTTCGATCGGCGGGCGTGGATGTAGGCTTGGCTGGCAATGTCGGGAACAGCCTTGCGTTGCAGGTGGCCGAGTCGCCTCATGCAGTGTATGTGATTGAGCTAAGCAGCTTCCAGTTGGACAATATGTATGATTTCAAGGCGGATATTGCGATTCTGTTGAATATTACGCCCGACCACCTGGACCGTTATAATTACGAGATGCAGAATTATGTGAATGCGAAGTTGCGTATCTTGCAGAATCAGACCGCAGCCGATGCGTTTATCTTCTGGAACGACGACCCGATTATCACCCGCGAGATTGCCCGTCGGCATCCGCAGGCTACTCTTTATCCCTTTGCCGAGACCCATGAGCCGGAGGTGAAGGGTTATACGGAAAACAAACAGATTATCATTGAAACTTCAAATGGAACGTTTATGATGGACGAAGATTCTTTGGCTTTATCGGGAAAGCACAATTTGTATAATTCATTGGCTGCGGGCATCGCCGCCAAAGTGATGGATATTCGCGATGAAAAGATACGAGCTGCTTTGATGGACTTCACCGGAGTGGAACATCGTTTGGAGAAAGTGGCGCGTGTACGAGGGGTTGATTATATCAACGACTCGAAAGCGACGAATGTCAACTCGTGCTGGTACGCATTGCAGTGCATGATGACACCGGTTGTCCTGATATTGGGCGGTACGGACAAGGGAAATGACTATTCGGAAATAGAAGAGTTGGTCAAGCAGAAGGTGCATGCCCTGATCTTTCTGGGTGTGGACAACGCAAAGCTGCATGCCTTTTTCGACGGTAAAGTTCCGGTCATCGAAGATGCCCGTTCCATGCAGGAATGCGTGGATAAGGCTTATAGACTGGCGCGTAAAGGGGATACGGTGTTGCTTTCGCCTTGTTGCGCCAGCTTTGACCTCTTCAAGAGTTATGAAGACAGAGGGGAGCAGTTCAAGGCCTGTGTAAGAAATCTGTAAATAATTAACAATTGACAATTGTCAATTCTCAATTGAAAAGATGAATTTAGCAAGTAAACTATTCAAGGGAGACCGGGAAATTTGGATCATCTTTATGCTCCTTTGCATGATTTCGGTCGTAGAGGTTTTCAGCGCGACCAGTACGCTGGCTTATAAAAGCACGACCTATTGGGATCCGATTATGCGGCATGCGACGTTTCTAGTAATTGGAACAGTCGTGGTGATGTTTATGCATAATTTACCCTATCGTATTTATTCGCTTGCTACTTTGTTTGTGCCTATTTCTGTCGTCTTGCTTATCCTGACGTTCTTCATTGGGAAGGATATAAACGGCGAGAGGCGTTGGCTGGAGATTGCAGGCGTCACGTTCCAGCCCTCGGAGGTCGCCAAACTGGCGTTAATTGGGTACACCGCTTTTATCATGAGCAAACGGAATTGGTTCACGGACAGGCAGATGTTTTGGTGGATTCAGGGGACAACGCTCCTTGTTTGCGGATTGATTATGGTGACGAACGGTTCGACCGCGATACTGCTCTTTGGCGTCGTCCAAATGATGGCATTTTTCGGACAGGTCTCGTTAGTCCGCCTATTGAAGTTTTGGAGTGTCCTGATTGCTGCTGGGGCGTTGATGATTGCCGTGCTTTATTATGCGCCTGAAGGGGTCATGAAATATTTGCCCGACCGTGCCTACACGTGGAAGGAGCGTATTGAACGCTTTTTCAGCCCCGAGACGCCTGTCACGATGGAAGAGGGAAAAGCCGTCAGCATCGACGATGAATATTATCAGGAAACACATGCCAAGATTGCCATTGCGCGGGGCGGACTTTTGGGGCAATTCCCCGGCCACGGGCAGCAACGTGATTTCTTGCCACAGGCTTACTCGGATTTTATTTATGCCATTATTATTGAAGAGATGGGCATTTTGGGAGGAGCAGCTGTCCTCTTTCTCTATATCTTCCTGCTTGTACGGGTCGGGATGATTGCGCGAAGGTGCGATAAATTGTTCCCGAAATTTCTTGTTTTGGGGTGCGGTCTGCTGCTTGTTGTGCAGGCGTTGACCAACATGGCAGTGGCGGTCGGATTGATTCCGGTTACGGGGCAACCTTTGCCGCTAATCAGCCGGGGAGGAACCTCTACGGTCATCAGTTGCGCTTATATCGGCATTATTTTGAGTGTGAGCCGTTTTGGTGCCCATATCGGCGAAGAGGAAGAGAAGGAAGTATCGGAGGAA